>RFJE01000018.1 GCA_003695005.1 Candidatus Hydrogenedentota bacterium
CAAACAAAGCTTTTAAAGTAGCAATCCCCATCGCAACTAAAATGTTAATTTTTGCGGATCCAACATCAACATAGGCAACTAACACAGTAATAATTGTTAGTGTAACTAATGCTCCAAATACTTTTGCTAAAAGTGGTACATGTGAATGATTTTCGCCCATCGTAATCTCCTTAACTGACTAAGTATAACATTGGAAATAAGTAAATCCAAATGATATCAACCAAGTGCCAATATAGTCCACTTACCTCCACAGGGGTCATCCAATCCGGGGAAAGCTTATCTTTTAAGCCAAGCATCAGCACCCAAATAAAAACACCCATACCAATTAATACATGCAATCCATGAATTCCTGTCATGATAAAATATTGACTAAAGAACACATTGGCAAAAACAGGATTTTTAGGATCCACTTTACCAATGTTCCAAGGTTGAAATGGTATGGCATGACATTCTTCTTCATTACACTTGCCGGCATCTTCTAATGCTTTTGCATACTCAGGTGCTATTGTGCTTTTTTTCATGGCAACCGGATGAGTTTTATGAATATATTCCATCCCCTTATTGACCATAAAGCCTGCCCCTAATGCTAGGGTAATTACTAAAAGCCAGTTGGTTAGTTGTCTTTGGTTCCTTTTAATGGCATCGACTGCCCATGCTACTGTAAAACTACTCGTTAGTAGCAAAATTGTATTCGCGGTTCCAAAAGGCACGCTTAAAAAATGATGCGCCTCATGAAACATTTCCGCATAGCGATATCGATACACTGCATAGGTCGTAAAAAGTCCTGCAAAAAGAAGAATCTCTGTGGCCAAGAAAATCCACATGCCTAATTTAGACATGGAATATACTTGTGTTGGCGTTGGATGTAATCCGTGATGTTCTGTATGTTCTGCACTCATTATAGTCTCCTTATGCCGCGGTTTCTTTCTTTTGGCCTAAATTATATGGCCAATCTGTAACTGTAGGAATTTCGTCAAAATTTAAAGGGGGTGGCGGGGAAGGTACTTTCCACTCAAGAGTTTCTGCTCCCCATGGATTTGCTGGGGCTTTTTCTGCTTTCTTACTGAAAGCAGCCACAACAAAATTAATTAACGCCCAAACATAGCCAGTCCCCAACAAGTAAGCACCAATTGTTGATAAAAAGTGATAAATATGAAACTGTGGTAAATAATCATAGTACCTTCTAGGCATTCCATGCAATCCTAAAAGGAACTGGGGAATAAAAGTTAAGTTAAACCCAATAAACGTAAACCAAAAGGCCACTTTTGCCATTTTTTGGTTGTACATTTTCCCCGTAATTTTAGGGAACCAGTACATTAAAGCAGCCATTAAACCAATTACAGTTCCCCCCTGCATGGTATAGTGAAAGTGTGCAACTACATAATAAGTATCATGCAAAGAAACATCTAAATTAATGGAAGCTAAAAAGATACCCGTAAGCCCACCAATAGCAAATAAAAAGACAAAAGCTAATGCATACAGCATTGGTGGATCGAGCTGAATCTGGCCTTTCCAAAGCGTGGTAATCCAGTTAAAAACTTTAATCGCTGTTGGAATCGCTACTAGCATGGTTAAAAAAGAAAATACAATACCAACAACAGCACTTTGACCAGAAACAAACAAGTGATGTCCCCATACCAAGAAACTAACAGCTGCAATACCAATGGACGACCAAGCAATGGCTTTGTACCCAAAGATTGGCTTTCTAGAAAAAACGGGAATAATTTCCGAAACCACGCCCATGGCAGGTAAAATCATAATGTAAACAACAGGGTGAGAGTAAAACCAGAAAAAGTGCTCAAATAAAACAGGGTCTCCACCTAATTTAGGATTGAAAAAACCAACTCCCAATGTCTTTTCTGCAATGAGTAACAGAAGGGTAATCCCAATCACCGGTGTTGCAATCACCTGAATAATCGACGTTGCATAAATAGACCAAGTAAAAAGTGGCATGCGATACCAAGTCATACCGGGTGCTCGCATTTTATGAATGGTCACTAAAAAGTTAAGTCCTGTTAAAATCGAAGAAAAACCTAATAGGAAAGCACCAAACACCGTAGTAATAACAGCAGAGTCGTTTTCAATACTATATGGCGTATAAAATGTCCAACCCGTATCAATAGGGTGAAGCAATCCAATTAAAATAACAATAACACCAACAACATAAATTTGATAGCTTAATCGATTTAATTTTGGAAATGCCACATCTGCTGCTCCAATTTGGATTGGCATAATAATGTTTCCAAATGTCGCCACAATCCCTGGTACAATAAAAATAAATACCATAATAGCGCCATGTAGCGTAAAGAAAATGTTATAAGTATCCGGCCCAACAATGGTTCTGCCCGGCGCTATCAGCTCTGTTCGCACAAGCAAAGCAAATGTTCCACCAATAATAAAAAAGATTAAAATACTCCATATGTATAGTAAGCCAATCCTTTTATGATCTACACTTACTATCCATTCCCAAATACCTTTTTTAGATAAATATGTTTCTTGTGTCTCGCTACTCATAACTGACTCCTTACTTTAAACTTTTAATATATTCAATAATAGCTTTAATTTCATTATCCGATAAATTTTGTGGTGGCATGGCAGGGGGAAAGCCTGCTACAATTTTAGCTGTTGGGTCCTTAATCGACTCCATTAAGTACGCTTCATCCACCATTACCTTTTGCCCATTATTCAGCTTTACTTCTTTTCCAAAAATTCCTGCTAAAGCAGGGCCTACAATTCGCTTCCCGGGCACAAAGGCATGGCAAGCTGTACAACCAGCTTTTTGCACTAAACCTTTCCCTTTTTCAACTAGCTCTTCTACACTTAACTCTTTGCCTTCTTCGGATGCACCTGACGCTTCTTTCGCAAGCCAAGCATTAAACTCATTTTCTGGAACAACCTTTACCACACCTAACATTTGGCTGTGTAAATCTCCACAATATTCGGTACAAAAAAGACGGAACGTGCCAGTTTTAATTGGCTTAAACCATAAAAAGTTATATGTTCCAGGAACTGCATCTTGTTTTACACGAAATTCCGGAATGAAAAAGGAATGAATTACATCAATAGAAGTAAGTTTAATACGGACATTTTTATTGAGTGGCACCACAAGGGGATCGCCCCAACTCCATTTTTTACCAGCAGCTTCACAATCATGCAAAGTTTTTAAGTTAGCATCTCCCTCGCAATAATGGGCTGTGGTTTTTTTTACCCCATTGGGATAAACAAATGTCCATTGCCATTTTTGACCGGTAACAGAAATTTCTAAAGCATCTTTTGGAATTGTCCGAATGGTTACAAAATTCTTGGCAGCAATAAAGAAAATAAAAATCACAATGACCGTTGGAATCGCAGTCCAAAGAATTTCCATTTTTGTACTGTGCGTAAAAAATGGTGTTTCTTTATCCGATTCTCCCTTGTGTCTTCGGTACTTAAAAATAAAATAAATAAGCGCTCCTTCGACTAAAAGAAACGCAATCCCTGTAATCCAACTTACAATACTATAGACAGAATCCCATTCACCTGCAAAAGATGATGCCGGCTCCGGTAAAATTGCTAACATTATTTGCCACATATTTTATACCCTCTTCTTTTTAGTTTTTTCATGCCATATCAAATAGCTTAAAAATAAAACAAATACAATGAAAAACCCTACAGAGCCTACTTTCATAACATTCCAGGCAATCAGTCCATAGTAGCGCTTTGATGGCTCATAATGAAAGCAGTACAACACAATTTTATCGACTACGCTCCCTATTTTCCCCTCGCCAGACTCTAACAGGGCAAACCTAAAATCCCTCGGCTTATACTGAATGCCATATAAATACCGCGTTAGTTTTCCCTTATCTGATGCAAAAATTAACCCTGCTGTATGAGCAAATTCATTTTTATTGTCTCTTTTATAATAAAAGCCAACAGCATTTAAAAACTTTTTTGCGTTTTTTGAATATAGAAATTGGATACCGCTATCAGGAATTTGTTTTCGGATTCTTTCTTCTAATTGACTAAAAATACTTTTCTTTAGTGCTTTCGCATTTTCTTGGGTATCATCGGGATCCATGGAAATAAAAAACAAAGAATAGTCTCGACCAGGTAAAAAATCTTCGGTTTGGTTGATTGCTTGCGCCACGCCCCTAGCTGTATAATTACACAAATAATGACAGTGAAAATACACAGGAACCATTAAAACAGGTTTATTTTTTAAAATCCTCTTCTGCCAAGTGGCAGACTTTCCATTTTCATCTTGGAAAACAAAATTTACAGGTAAGAACTTCCCTAACTTTTCGCGAATCCCAATATCTTTTACTTCATTTAAATTTTTAATAGTTCCGTATACAAAAGCGCCATGAAGCCATGCAAAAGCAAAGATAGCATATATACTACGACGCATAAGGGAATGCATACAAGAGACAATTTCTTTTTGCAAGGTGCAGTGTCAACGAGATTGCAGATTTGAATTTACGAAGTGAGTAATTGCTTTAAAATGCACTATGGAATGCAAGCAATGTCATGGAACAGGGATTTTATTTACTCCTTCCTCTAGTCGAAGGAAAATAGACTATTTAGAACTTTGCAGTTGCATTCTAGAGCAATGTAAATGCGGGGGTGAGCCTCCCTATTACAATTTAGATACGGATGGTATTTTAGTACGACCCTGTTCTTGTAGACCATATCGCTTAAAAATAAAAAAAATCCGGTCTTTATTTGCCAAATCCAACATTCCTCAAAAATATCGCTATCGCAGGCTTCCTGAATTTGAAACCGATCATCCGAACGACGAAATTGCAATCCAGCTTGCTGCAGCTCATGATAGTGCCTATCATGTAGTTAGTCGGGTTGGCGAAAATCCAGATGCAGGGGGAAAAGGCTTATATTTATTTGGTCCTCCCGGAAGTGGAAAAACCATGCTAGGCTGCTTAATTTTAAATGAAATTATTTTGCAACACCAAATCGAAGTACGGTACACAAAAATTACCCGAGATTTATTTAATAGAATTCGATCCACATATCAAGAATCTTCGCATTTGTATGGAAAAGCAGAGAATGTATTTGAAGATTTAGCCAATGTGCCTGTCTTACTGATTGACGACTTCGGGGTGCAAAAAGACAGTGAATGGGAACAACGATTGCTATACGACTTGATTGATGCACGTTATGAAAATGAAAAAACTACAATCCTGACTTCGAATCCCGAGCCACAGGCGTATATGGATTTATTTGAAGGAAGGATTTTTTCTCGCTTTAAAGAAATGATGGACTTTCAACCTCTCATTACCGAAGACTATCGTGATAGGTTTGTAATTTAAGTTGCCGTGATGTGTCAGCAAACAAACTTTGCTTATGAGCCGGTATCTTTTTTGTATAGTCATTTTTTTTACAATCCTCATGATCCAGTGTTCCGGTCGCTTTGTTAAAAAAGAAGAGCTGCAATATTTGCAAAAGAAATACTCGGGAATTTATGTTATAAAAAAGCCAGTGGATATTGGGAACAATCGGAAATTAAAACCGGGGATGAGAGTAAAACTTTTTTTCCAGAGTGGATCAGAATCTGTTAAGGTATATGCATACCCCGCGAATGAGCCAAGAGAAGAAGCTTTAGGAAAAAATATCCTGTACTTATTCGAAGAAGATTTCCCAAAGGAAAAATACTCTCGGGAAGTTCTTGAAAAAAAATTAAATGAAATTGTGGAAGAAATCAAAGCAAGCTAAAAGTGCAGCGATACGGCGTTTCGCCGCAAAAGCTGAAATCGAATTAAAATAGGGCTAAAAGTGAGCCTTCTTTAATTTTTCTTCTAATGGAATAGGAAGTTCTTTCCGGCGAGAAAGACAATTAGCAAATTGCTCAAACTCTTCTTTAGAGCAGGGAATGCTTTTAACTGTCCAACTAGGATCGGGGATAAAAAATTTTCTCTTTTTTTGTAATTTCTTCCATTTTTTAGGTAGATCATCCGGCTTTAAGAGAAATGTGCTCACCCTTTTTTGGTTTAGGCCAAGCATTGTATTGTGAATTGGATTCCAAATATTTGCCTTTGCATCTTCGAATGGTAAAGCAGGCTCTGTAATAAAAATCCTTTCTACAAATGGTAGAAACTTCATCCATATATTTTGTGGCAAACCAAGTAAAGGATATCGAGAATCTATGTGTAAACGAAACACTTTTTTCTGATGATCAATCGAATGAGAATGATCCATAGCCCTATCATGAGCCATTATAACCGATCCCTGTTTTTGAAAAATACAATCATCCGGTCTAACAGTATAACCCGGGAAATACAATAAAACCGGTTTTTTAAAGCGCCACTGTGGCATATTGCCGTTTAGCTCTTTTTAAGTGCAAGGACAAGATAAATTCTTCCAAGATATTTTTTGCGATAATTATCTTTTAAGAAAAAAATGATCATATACTTGCGAAAAGAAGCCGAAGGCAGTTTTTCAATTTTATGAGATAGTATTTTTCCTTCTTCAAAACAAAACTCTTCTTGAAACTCTTTCAGCTCTTCCTCCATCATGTTAGCAACTTCCTTTGCCATTGTAAAGAGTGCTTTATCGGCAATGGCTTTAGGGGCAGAATCATCCTCGGAAAGAAAATTGCGTACTACATAAGGGATAAGTTGTAATTTTGTATAGCCATCCATGGCAAAATAAAAATTCCCATTTGGCTTGCCTTGAAAAGGGAATTTTACACAATATTCAAAACAAAGCCCTTCGTTAGAGGTAGGACCATAGGCTTCGCGAACAGCATAAACACCTAATTGTTCAGACGTAACATCGATCAGCGATGCAGACGCGGTTAAAATTAATTTTTCATCTAGTAAAGGATCCATTAAGCTACCGGCCGAAATGTTTGCTCCATCCAAACTCCCCAAAACCGATTGGCCACAGCTTCGCGAATTCCTGTTTCAATTCGCTTTAAGTAAGCAGAATGTGTTTCCACCGATGTATCTGGTGGAATAATGATTCCATAAAAGGAATGACTATTGTAGTGCTTGCTAAGAACTTTCTCTAATTCCGCACAAAGCTTTGTAACTTCTTCGTAAGCATAAGATCCCGGGATTAAAATACCAAATGTATAATCGCTAATACGTGCTGGTAAGAACTTTTGTTCATCCGAAAATAGGTTTTTTACCTCAAAACCAACACGTTTTAGCTTCTCCTCATCGGTTTTAGGAATCTGAAAGGCTATGGTATAAAAAGGGATTTTTCCGGAGACTTTTTCCCGCAAAGAAAAATAAAAGGCAGGATAACTAAATAAAGAACTTTCCTCATCATAAACTGCTTTTTCGTAAATGGTACGAATCCTGATTTTCGATGCATATTGACTTAATAAATGATTGATCGTATCCGATCGCGGATTCAACGGATTTTCCTTACTTTCTGCATAGAGGGATCCAATCAATATGCCATTATCTAAAATGGGAAATAGACCTTGTTTCTGGCTAATGGAAAGAATTGGCTTTTCCAATGATATTTTTTTAGAAAATATCTTTGGAATTTTAATCCGATCCCCGCGAATAAAAAGCTCTCCCCTTTTTTCGAGTATCGGCTTAAACTGATCATGCTCATAATGTAACAATACGGTTTTATCGGATCCTAGCATTTTAGCAACTTTCCGTAAGAATTCTTTTTCTGCTTCGAAAGAAAGCGTTGTCTGTTCCATAGCAGGTTTCTCTACTTTCCCTTCCTGTTGTACACTTATTCTAGGTAAAGGAAACTGCTTACTTTTACCACTAAAGATTAAAAACAAAGCAATAATAAAACCACCTAAAAAATAAGCGAGTACATAAATGCGCCAAGAAGGAAAATATACATCCATAGTTGTAAGCCATTCAGCTAAATTTTTCTTCTTTAAAACATACGCAATCGCGTGTTTAGACAGCAGCTTTTGTGTTATGATACGATAACCC
>RFJE01000187.1 GCA_003695005.1 Candidatus Hydrogenedentota bacterium
CAAAATTTTTATATAGTTTACTTGTGTATATTTACGGAACAACAGAACTGCAACCGGAGGAAGTTGAAGAAGTAGTAAAACAAATTGCAAAAGGGAAGGAGGATGTGGCAATGACTACGGCAGAACGTTTGGTTCAACAAGGTTTAGAGCAAGGTCTGCAACAAGGTGAGTATAAAAAAGCAATAGAAACAGCTCGCCGTATGAAAGAGCGAGGTTATCCCATTGAGGATATACTGTCCTTAACCGGCCTAACGGAAAGAGATCTAAAAGAAAATGGGATTTTATAATGTAGGAAGTTTACTTTAGCGAGCTTGTGCACCAACCTCCTGTTGGCCATAGGCTCAATGTAGCCGCTACCTTACCTAAATGCCACCTCTTTTCTGATTGACACGTCAGTCAGCGTGTGTATGATGGTGCATCGCACAGAAAAAGGAGTTTGTATGAGTTTTCAAGATAAACATATTATTATTACTGGAGCCGCTGGCGGGATTGGATCCTCTTTAGCAAAAAAGTTATACAATAAAGGCGCTAATTTATATTTAGTAGATTTAAATTTGGAAAAATTAAATCATTTAATTGATTTAGAAAATCTTGACCGTAACAAAGTAAAACCATATGCTCTTGATATTACAAGCAAAAAAGCTGTTATGGAGTGGGCTTCTTCGCTCAACATCGTACCTGATGTGGTTATCAATAATGCTGGGCTAGGTTACCAAGCTCCGTTAGAAGAAACAACTCTGGAAGATTGGGAAAAACTTATGAATGTGAATTTCTGGGGCCCGCTTTATATGACGTATGCTTTTTATGATAAAATGAAAAAACGTTCTACAGGCATGTTTGTAAATGTTTCTAGTGGTCAGGCGTTTTTCCGAATGCCTGGTTGGGGTGCTTACTCCATTATTAAGCTAGCCATTGCAGCATATAGTGAGCTTCTTTATTTTGAAAGCAAAAAGTATGGAATTCACGTTTTAACTGTTTACCCTTACATGGTCAATACAGGTTTTTATAAAGATGTGCAAAAAGATACTCTCGGGGCTAAATTTGCTATGTGGATGTTACCCTATTATTCCATGAGCGCGGACTCTGTTGCAGATAGAATCATCCATGGAATGGAAAATAAGAGCCGTGTCGAAATGATTCATCCTTTTAACTATGTTGGCCAAGCCATGCGGTCGATGCCACTCGTATCTTCGCTCGTAACCACAGTTACGGATTTTTTCCTAAACCAAAGCAAAGGTGGTGTTTTTGAAAATCTACCTGACCCTGGCTTTAAAATAGACGAAACCATGACCGGTGAGCATGAGTTTGTATCCGGAGAAGGAGAACCTGGAAAAAAGTTTATGGAATTTCGAGCTACCTGGGGTCCTGATAAATTAAGTGAATGGCCAGATCCCATTGATATACGGCGTTTAAAAGCCCCCTTAACAGGAACGGTTACCATAGAAGGCTTATGCGAGAATGCCGCGATAGAAGGCACAATTGAACTTCGCTATGCATTAGATAATAAAATTATTTACGATTTTACATTTGAAGCGAATGGCAAAAAGTATCACTATATTGGCGAAAAAAAAGATATTAAGCCTTGGAACTTACCTGTTTCTCATACTACCTGCTACGGTGTATTAAAGGAAGTGGAGACAGGAAAAGTGATTTCGCGTTCCATTACACACTTTCGCATGGAAACCATGCCAAGCTTTTTAGGAAGTTTTCGTTTGGTGTAAGGAAAAAAACTTGCCGTAGGCTTTTACGAACAAAAGCTTACGCATGTCTTTAAAAAAAGCAGCAAGTTTTATGTTTTGTTTGCTTTTTCTTCCTGTGTATGGGTTTCAACTCGAAGATATTAAAAAATACTTTCCAACGATTGAAGTTACCCCGAATAAGCAAGGTGGATCACAAAAAAAACAAGGGATTACTGTTCAAGGAGAATCGGCCACTGATCAAACAGAAAAGCGCAAGTCTGTAAAAGAAATTCGGGATTTAGAAGAAGAGCAGTGGGACGAGCGATGGGAAGCAGAAAGTCCTCAACAGGATGATAGGTTATTTCAGGTAAAACCAAACTTGTTAAAAGGGGGATCTAAAATTAATGCGAGCTTTTACGGAGCCGAAGTTTCTGAAGTCATTAAGCTATTTGCTCGAAAGGCAAAACTGTCTGTGGTGATTTCTCCTCTGGTAACAGGAAAGGTAAAAAGTCAATTTTACAATGTTCCTGTAAAAGAAGCTTTAGCTACTCTTTTAGAAGCTCATTCATTATACTACATTCCCCGAAAAAGTGTTTTAGAAATTGTTACAGAAAATGAGTATCGCTATTACACAAAAATCCATTTAGTAAAAACGAAAGTATATAAAATTCGATGGGGTAATATTACCCGCATGGTGCGGGCGGCAAGGCCTTATTTAACACGGGGAATTGGTGTAATTAGTGTAAATCGGCATGCCGGCAAAATTGCCATTACGGATTTACCACCACGCTTGGCTCTTGTGGAAAAAGTTCTTAAAAAGCTCGATGCAAAAAATAAGCAGATATTATTAAATATTCGTGTGATTGAAATTCAGTATGAAGATGAAACCAATATAGGTACGAGCTATAAAGTTTTTGAACGCGATTTAACAGGACCAAATATTTTAACAACAAGCTATGCTTCCAGGCGAGCACCGATTTCTGAAAAAAGCGGCGGTTTGCGTATTAGTGCTGTTTTTGAAAATATTCCTTTCCCGTCGGAAGATTCACCAAAGCGAATTGATATTATATTATCTGCAATAGGGGTCTCGGGAGAAGCGACTTATTTAACCTCGCCGCGAGTTACTGTGGAAAACAATGGCACTGCTCGCATTTTAGTAGGATCGGAAATCCCCTATCCAAGTGCTGTGCAAACACAAAGCGGTCAATTTTTATCTACGTTTCAATTTGTACAAGCTGGCACAATTTTAAAAATTACCCCACGTATTACAAACGAAAAAAAAGGAGAGCTTTACTTAAACATTTATGCGGAAAATTCGAGCGCCAGTATTGTGGACTTTTCCGGAGAAGCGGCGCTCAAAGCCCCTCAAAAAGATGTGAACCAAGTAAGGCTTAAGGCAAATTGTTTAAATGGTCAAACTCTTGTGCTTTCGGGTTTTGTTCGTTACACAAGTATTGATGATACGGCCGGCATTCCGCTTTTAATGGACATTCCTTATTTAAAGTATTTATTTTCCAACACGGTTACACGGTTGCAAAAGCGCGAGGTCGTTGTTTTAATTACGCCTCGTATTTTAGATAGGCGTGGCACTCCGATAAAAAGGTTATACCGAAAAATATCCGGAGACATCCCATGAGACATTTCCATATCACGCTGATACTTTCTGTGTTTTTATGTTCCTCTTTTGTGTTTGCAGAATCCGATAAAAGTTTTTCGAATCCAGCATTAGAGCACAGGGAAAGTAAAATAGAAATAAGCTCTTCGGATCGTCTTGATAACGAGCTTCCCCGCTATGAAACGCTTTCCGGTGGAAAGAAAGTAAATGCACATTTTTACAAAGCAGAGCTTTCCGATGTTTTACGCACCCTTGCGAATTGGTCAAAATTGAGTGTGATACTTTCGCCAAAAATTTATGGCACGGTGACCATGCGGATTCGGAATATTCCGGTAAAAACTGCTTTTTATTCTTTAGTACGCGCGCATGATTTGTATATTCTTAAAAAAGATGGTTTAATAAAAGTTATTACACGGAAAGAATATGCGGCGTATTTACGCGCCAAGAAAGTTCACTCTCAAGTGTTTCGAACACGGTTTATTCCTGCGGAACGTTTTTACAAAGTTGTTCGGCAATTGCTAACGCCGGAAATTGGTCGCGCTGTTTTTGACGAAAGAACTTCGCAAGTGGTGGTAACGGACTTGCCGGAAAGAATTGCGCACATAAAAGAGTTACTTCAAAAAACAGACATTCGCAATGATACCATTCGTGTTCAGGCACAAATTATCGAGATTGACTATAGCGACGAGAGCGAAGTGGGTGCTTTTTACAAAATGGTGGATATGAAGTCACATCGTACGATGGTGGATGCTCGCTTTGCTTCGAACCGTGCGATTATTACACAGACTTCTGGCGGCTTAAAAATCCAAGCTGTCATTGATGATGTTCCTTTTCCAAATGTAAATACTCCGAAAAGTATTGAGCTTGGTCTTTCCGCTCTTGGCATTGATGGCGAAGCCATTACTGTATCATCCCCGAGTTTGTATGTGGAAGAAAATGCAGTTGGCACTTTAATGGTAGGGCAGGAAATTCCCTATCCCGTGGCACAAGCAAGTAATTTTGGCATTGTAGAAACGAAATTTGAGTTTGTAAAAGCAGGAATGATATTAAAATTGCGTCCGCGGGTGGAAAATAAATTTAGCGACAATCCGTTGATTCATTTAGATTTAGAAATAGAAAATTCCAGCGCGGAATTTATTCGCTTTTCCGATAGCGAAACTTCCAAAGCACCACAAAAGAGCATGTCGAAAGCTCGCTTATCGGTTCGGTGCTTTAGTGGCCAGAGTGTG
>RFJE01000188.1 GCA_003695005.1 Candidatus Hydrogenedentota bacterium
AACTCACACTTCCTATCACAATACTACTTTCTGACAAGCAACCTCTACGTAAAGCAAAAACGTGGCAAATTTAGTTTTTTCAACGTTTTACAGGGAAAGATTAAGCGCTTAGCTTTTGACAAGGGACAAAAATTGCTTTACGGATAAAGCAAGTCTACTTACATCGCACTTATGAACTTAACACAAGAACAAATTGCCGAAGTGCAAAAGATGCTAAAGCTTAAAAAAATGTATGAAGGTATTTTACGCACATCAAGAAATCCCGAACAAATCCAAAGAGCTCGGATCGATTTAAAAAAAGTTCTCGATCGCATTGATATGCTCTGTCCCGATGGAGTGCCCCCGGAAATTGAAAATCCAAATTTAGCAAGCCAAAATACACCGCAAAAACAGTATGAAATATTAGATCAATTTGAAGTTACAAAAGCATCCCCGCATTGTGAAGATGAAAATATCAATATTGCCAATACGGTTATCCATGTGTGGGAAGAAGAGTTTATGCCGGCTTTGTCCGAATCCAAAGTAAAGTTAGATTATTCTAACTCTACGGAGCGAGATTCTCACTATGCGCTTTTAGAGAATTTAAAGCGACAGCTTAAAATTTTAACAGATGCCATTGAAGATTATGCGAATACAGAGCGAGAAGACTTAAAATTGCAGCTACGAGATATTCGAGATAGACACATGCGGCACTTTTTACATGAAACAGGGGTTTTCTTAAAAAAAGTTCATGACTTTTGGAAAAAGATTCTAGAAGATATTCGTTCGGGTGGCATGGCTTGCATGAACCAGGATGAAATTATTCACATGAAAGGCCAATTTGATGCCAAAAGCTTTTTAGACGGCGTGGTTGTCTCTAAAGCCATTGAAACCGCAGTTAAGTTTTTAGACGAAGCCATTGATGCTTTAAACTTACCCGATCTTCCTAAAGGCTAAAATGAAACTAGCACGAGTGATTGGATCTGTCGTATCCACGGTAAAACATGAAGTTTTAAACGCGCATAAACTTTTAATTATAAAACCAATCGATATAAAAACAGGAAAACTGGCTTCCCCTGTGATTGGTATTGATACCGTCCAAGCCGGCCCGGGAGATCTTGTTCTTTATATTGACGAAGGAAATTCAGCAAGACAGATACTAAATGTAGAAACTGCCCCTGTCCGCACGGTCATTATGGCCATAGTGGATGAAGTTGAGTTGAAGTAACCATGAACGAACAAGAAATTCGCAAAATTGTAGAGAAAGCTGTTGAAAAACTTTTAACAAATGAGGGAAAAAATAGCCAAACAGGGAAAGTAGCTATTGGAGCAGATCATGGTGGATATGAGTTAAAGGAAGCCATGCGCGAAAAACTTGCGGCTGCGGGATATACTGTTTTTGACATGGGAACTCACTCTAAAGAAAGTGTAGATTATCCCGACTATGCTGCGAAAGTAGCACGTTCTGTTCAAAAAGGAGAAGCAGACAAAGGAATTATGATTGATACTGCAGGCATTGGATCCGCTATGGCGGCAAATAAAATCAAAGGAATTCGTGCTGCTCTTTGCTACAATGAAAAAACCGTTTTAAATTCGAGACTACATAATAATGCAAATGTCTTGACGCTCGGAGCCGCTTATCATACTACGGATGAAGCGATAAAGTTAGCCCTTTTATGGCTTAAAACCCCGTTTGAAGGTGGACGACACCAACGACGGATCGATAAAATAATGGCATTAGAAAAGGAATCATTGTAAAGGATTGAGAGAAAGATGGATAAGCAAACACTCATCGATACCATTACCAAGCAAGTGATGGCTCGCTTGAACCAACCCGGCAGTCATAGCCAAGGTGTAAAAACTTCGAGTTGCAATTGTGAGTGCCATGGAAATTGGGATGGCGTTGGTAACATTGCCGATATGTTAGAAGCAGGCGCAGGTCGTGTCTCGACTATTGCACCATTAGGGAGTTGTCCCGATCCAGCTCTTGCTCGTTTTATTGATCATACTTTATTAAAGCCGGAAGCAACACAAGCAGATATTGAAAAGCTGTGTCAGGAAGCGGCAGAAAATTGCTTTATGAGTGTTTGTGTCAATCCCTATTGGGTAAGAACTGCTTCGAAACTTTTGCGTGGTACTGGCGTTAAAGTTTGCACTGTTGTTGGTTTTCCTTTAGGAGCCACACCTTCTCGTGTAAAGGAGCTGGAAACACGCATTGCGATTGATGATGGGGCACGAGAAATTGACATGGTAATTAATATTGGGGCTTTAAAATCCGGTTTGTATAAAGAAGTAGAAAATGATATTCGTGCTGTTGTGCGAGCAACCCGAGGAACGGTTCTTTCAAAAGTTATTTTAGAAACTTGCCTCTTAACAAAAGAAGAAATTGTTACCGCTTGTAAACTTTCTGAAAAAGCAGGTGCTAATTTTGTAAAAACAAGTACGGGTTTTTCAAAAGGCGGAGCTAAAATCGAGGATATTCGCTTAATGAGGCAAACAGTCGGCGATGCCATGGGAGTCAAAGCTTCCGGTGGTATTCGCGATCATGAAACGGCTTTAAATATGCTGATGGCAGGAGCATCTCGGATTGGAGCAAGCGCGTCGGTTGCTATTGTCAGTTGTGCACAACCTGCCGGAGGCGGAAAGTATTAACATGTTTGTGCAAATGTACAAGCAAAGCAAAGATAAGGAGGAAAGAAAAAGATGCAAGAATCACATGAAGCATTAGGCATGATTGAAACACGAGGTTTTGCTGCTATGGTTGAGGCAGCAGATGCGATGGTAAAAGCGGCTAAAGTAGATTTAGTTGGCTATGAAAAAATTGGTGGTGGTTATGTAACAGCCATTGTTCGAGGAGATGTGGCTGCTGTTCGAGCTGCTACAGATGCAGGTAGTGCGGCTGCAGCAAGAATTGGCGAACTTGTTACTGTGCACATTATACCACGTCCACATGCTGCTGTCGATGCTGCTTTACCATTAGGTCGTCAGGGAAAAGGGAAAAAATAATTCCCTGAAATGGGAAAACACAAGGGGAAACTATGAGCTTTGAGTTAAGAACATATAGTTTCATTGACCAAATGCAGCCGCAGTTAGCGCAGTACATTGCAAAAGATAATAAAGTATTTGACCCTAGTGAGTATGATAGTTGTTTATTTTTAGAAATTCATCCGGCAATGGAAATTCACCGAATGGTAGATTTAGCCTTAAAAGCAACTCGCGTACGACTAGGCGTCATTATTACCGAGCGTCGCTTTGGTCAATTGGAAGTGCATCATCCGGATCAGGGAGAAGTACGCGAAGCAGGGCGTGCCATTTTAGAAGCCACCGGTTTAAAAGAGGATGATAGGGTTCGGTGTAAACTCACCACTAACATGGTACTTCGCAGTATCGAGCGAGATCATGGGATTGCTTTTACAGGTCTTGGTAAGGGTAATATGATTGTAGCCGGAGATTCTGTGTTAATTATGGAGTGCGAGCCGGCAGCCTACATGGCATATATTACAAATGAAGCTTTAAAAGCAGCGAATGTAAAACTCAATTTAGTTACGACATGGGGTGCAACGGGTAGGATGATTCTAGGCGGAACAGAAGCGGAAATTGATGCCGCTGCCGAAGCTGCCCGTGCTGCTGCAAAAGAGGTAGGTTAATGTTACTGTGTCGGGTGCTTGGAACTGTGGTGTCCAATCACAAAGAACCGGCCACGGAAAATATTAAGTTTTTGCTTACCGAAATTTTAGATGGTGAGAATTTAAAGCCAACAGGAAATACACTCGTTGCGATGGATTCGGTAGGAGCAGGCATTGGCGAAGTCGTTATGGTGGTGCAAGGATCTTCTGCCCGCATGACAGAAACCACAGAAGGTAAACCTGCCGATGCAACCATCATGGCCATTGTAGAGCAAGTAGAGGTAGGTGGTCAATTTATTTACGAGAAACATAAAGAAGCCATTACAAATTAAAATGAAATTTGCAAATGTCATAGGAACCGTTGTGCTTACAAAAACTCATGATCGCCTGCCGGAAGGTTCTATGCGCCTTGTGCAGCCGACGGATACATCCGGGAAAAAGAAAGGCATTGCCATCGTGGCTTATGATTTACTTGGATCGAGTCCGGGAGAAAAGGTAATTATCGCACAAGGTTCAAGTTGTCGGCAGGGTCCGCAACTGAACACATCACCGGTGGATGCGATTATTGCTGGTATTGTAGATACAATTGAGCAAGAAGGAAAAATCCTGTATCAAAAAAAAGAGGTTTAAAATGAGAAGGTTTATTTCAGCCGGAAATTGGAAATTAAATAAAAGTCCGCAAGAGGCAAAAGAATTTTTGCAAGAACTGATTCCGGAGGTAGCTAATATCGAAAAAGTCGAAATCATAGTAGCCCCCCCTACCCTGTCTGTAATGGCAGCAAGAGAAGTTACACAAAATACAAATATACAAGTGGCCGCTCAAAATTGTTATAGTAAAGACAGTGGTGCTTATACTGGCGAAACTTCCCCCCTTCATTTAGCACAGTCGGGAATTACACATGTAATTATAGGCCATAGTGAAAGAAGGGATATTTTTTACGAAACCGATCGAGATGTAAATGCTAAAATTAAAGCAGCTCTTTCTCACGGTCTTATTCCGATTGTTTGCATTGGTGAGCATTTAGACGAACGAGATGCCGGAAAAGTAGAAGAAGTTTTAGAAAGGCAAATTACATTTGGTCTGGAAGGGATTGATATTACCGAAAAACTCATTTTAGCGTATGAGCCTGTCTGGGCCATTGGTACCGGCAAAACAGCAAGCAAAGAAGATGCACAGGCAGCTCATCAATTTATCCGGTCTGTTATTAGGAATATGTTTTCTAGTGAGATAGCAGAAAAAATTCGGATTTTATATGGAGGGTCAGTAAAGCCGGAAAATATTGAAGGGCTCATTTCCATGCCCGATGTGGATGGTGCCTTAATTGGAGGAGCTTCTTTAAAAGTAGATTCTTTTTCCGCAATTACAAGATCAATTGAAAATGCAATGAGTTAAATGGAGATAATATGAACATAAGTGCAGCAGATATTCAGGCAATTGTCGATGAGGTTGTCAGGGAAATTCAGCAAAAGGGTGTATCCGCGGGTATGCCAAACCCCGAAGCTGCGGATATGCAAGATGGAATTTTTCCTGATATCGATTCTGCTGTAGAAGCGGCAACAAAAGCATATTACGAGTTAAAAGAATGCGGTGTCAATAAACGGATTGAAATTATTGAAGCCATTCGGCAAGTGATGCGGGATAATGTGCAAAACCTAGCAAACATGGCAGTAGACGAAACAGGATTAGGCCGCAGAGACGACAAAGTTACTAAAAATTTAGTCGTCATTAATAAAACACCGGGGGTAGAATGTTTACAAGCTTATGCATACACGGGCGATGAAGGTTTAGTTTTAGTCGAGCGAGCGAGCTGGGGAGTGATTGGTTCCATTACCCCGACAACAAACCCGTCGGAAACGATTATTTGCAATGGGATTAGCTTTATTGCGGCGGGAAATACCGGTGTTTTTAATCCACATCCGCGTGCTAAAAATACAAGTGCCTTTACTGTTAAGCTTATGAATCGCGCCAGCAAAGCTGTAGGTGGTCCCGGAAATTTAGTAACCGCAGTAGCGAATCCAACTATTGAAAGTGCCGGTCAGCTTATGAAGCACCCTAAAATTGCAATGCTAGTGGTAACCGGTGGTCCCGGGGTAGTAAAAGCAGCCTTTCAGTCAGGGAAAAAAGTCGTTTGTGGAGGACCGGGGAATCCCCCATCCGTAGTAGACGAAACAGCGCGGTTAGAAAAAGCAGGTCGCGATATTGTAAAGGGGCATTCCTTTGATAATAATATCATCTGTACGGATGAAAAAGAAGTGATTGTGGTAGAGAAAGTTGCAGACCATTTAATTGATGTGATGCGAGCTGCAGGGGGGTATTTAATTAACCGCAGCCAAATTGATAGACTTACGCAAATTGTGCTTAAAGATTTTGGATCGGCGAAACCAGGGTGCGGGGGCCATGCCAATCCAAAATATGTCGGTCAGGATGCCGCAAAACTTTTACGTGAAATAGGTATAAATGTAAACCAGGATATTCGCTGCATTTTAGCCGAAGTACCTAATGATCACCCGCTAATTTGGACAGAGCAGCTTATGCCTATTTTACCAATTACCCGTGTCCCCGATGTTGATACAGGCATTGATTTAGCGGTTCGCTGCGAGCACTATTACAATCACACTGCGTCCATGCATTCTTTAAATTTAGATAAGCTCGATAAAATGGCCAAAACATTCCAGGGTTCTATTTTTGTAAAAAATGCACCTAACTATGCAGGGCTTGGCGAAGGTGGAAGTGGTTGGACTTCGTTTACAATTGCATCACCAACAGGAGATGGTCTAACAACAGCCATTACATTTTCGCGCGAGCGGCGCTGTGTTTTAGCCGATCATTTTAGGATTGTATAATGAAATTAGGGAGAGTAACCGGTACCGTAGTCTGCACGCAAAAACTTTCGGGCTTTGAAGGACAAAAATTCTTACTGGTACAACCTATGGATGAAAAAGGCAATCCACTCGGGGATGAAATTATTGCCAATGATGTAGCACAAGCAGGTCAAGGCGATATCGTGCTTTTTGAAACAGGTCGCGAAGGAGCTTATGCATTGCCAAAACCTAAAGACAATGTCTCGGACGCCTGTATTTTAGCTGTTGTCGATCAAATCTATGTAGCTTTGTGATTTTTTTTGAAAAAGAAAAAGCTTACGAAGCGCTTCGCTATACCGTAACCAATGCAAAAACTGTGCGTATTGCCAGTGCATTTTTAGATCCATTAGGTTTTGAGCTGCTCATCCCTTTTTTAGAAAAGAAACAAGTAAAACTTTTAGTAGGTCGCAAAGAAGGGGGAAAAGATAAAGCCAAAGAATTTATTTTGGATTTTATGGAAGAGTTAGCACAAGCACCTATACGAGAAAAAACACAACTTGTAAAAAAAATTATATCAGCGTTAAAAAACCAAACGTTATTTTGTGCCGTCAATACATCCCCCTTTACACTGGAAGCCAAGTACCGCTTTTTACATGCAAAAGTTTATATTGCAGATGACCAAAAAGCACTGATTACTTCCGCCAATGTTTCCAGGCAAGGTCTTTTGCAAGCCATTGAAGCAGGATATGTGGTGGAACAAAAACCAGAGATCAAATACTTAATTGAAAAATACGATGAGTATTTCCAAGAAGCAGTTTCCATTGCCGATGAGCTACTAGAAAAACTTTTAGAATTTTTAAATGCTCATGATCCATGGGAAGTTTATGCTCGATCCTTGCTTGCTGTATATGGAATGCCAGATACCGAAACAACCGCATTACCACAACCTGCCGACTACCAAGTTCCCGTGATCGCTAGAGCATTGCAAAACATTCGTGAGCTGAATGGCTGTTATTTAGTGGCCGCCACAGGACTTGGCAAAACAATTATTGCAGGGCATGTCGTTGCAGCCCTTTTTCAGGCAAGAGGAATTCGAGCGGTTACCATTTTTTGTCCTGCAGGCCTACGAGAAATGTGGCGTCGAACCATGAGAATGGCCGGAATCTCTTCTGTAGAATTCTCGTATCATACTTTATCCGCAGAAAATCCGGAAACAGACAAAAACGTAGTGATATTAGATCATGAGCTAAAAAATATGGATAGCAGTCACTTAATTATTTTAGATGAATCTCATAATTTACGAAATCCAGAGGAGCGAAAAAACGAAGAAAAATTACGAAACAAGAGAATTAAACAAGCTGTACAAGCCGGCTGCAAAATTTTAATGTTAACGGCCACCCCCTTTAGTCGAGGTATCGAGGATGTAAACGCACAACTTAATCTTTTACCGATTCCCGAAACCAAATGGGAATTTGGAAAGCCAGAACATACCATCAATAAAATATCCAGCGTAAAAGAATTATCGAATCTTCCCAATGCCATTGTGCTAACCGGACCAACTGTGGTAAAACATTTTAGCCGTAAAGATGAAAATGGGAACTTATATATATTGTTTGGAGAGCATCAAAAAAGGTATTTTCCGCAAGAGCTGCGCATTCGTAACATAGAGTATCACAACCCGTATGATGATTTCTTTGCGGGTTTACTAGAACAAAATTTACTACGAGTGCAGGATAAAAACCAATCCGCTTTTTTATTTGAGGATGAAGTTTTATTAGGCAAAAATTTAGGGGGGTTTAATGCGCAGCTTTTGCCACAAATTTGTTCTTCATCGGCACAAGTAAAACAACTCATGGAAAATTTACACAATGCAACTGGTTACCAAAATATACGC
>RFJE01000189.1 GCA_003695005.1 Candidatus Hydrogenedentota bacterium
AAAATACCTTTTATAAAAATAGGACGATTGAAAAGATACAGAAAAAAAGACATAGAAAAAATATTAGAAAGAGGCCTGTGATAACTTTTCTTTGCTTTTGTAATATTTGCAAATAGCATTGCAACTACATTGTTTACATAGAGGCTTTCTGTGCAAGCAGATTTCCCTTCCAATGTCTAACAAGTTGTAGTAAAAAATTTTTGGATCGAAGCCGTTCTTTATCGAGCATTTCAAAAGTTGTTCTGAGAAATTCCATGCATTTTTGTCTTCGTAAAATCTTTTTTTCCAATTAAAGCCGAAAATTCTTTTTAAAACTCTTCCTATTACTCCGTCCATTAAGGGTCTTGGCTCGTCGAAGCCAAAAAGCAAAATCGCATTGTAAGTGTTTTTTCCAATTCCTTTTACTTTTTTTAACTTTTGTTTAAGGATTTCGATGTCCTTTTCTTCGCAGAGTAGCCTTGATACTTCAATTAAAGTTAAAGTTTTTTTATGCTGTAGTCCCAACGGCTTTAGCATGTGTTCAATTTTGTCAGGAGAAGCATTGGCTAATTCGCAGGGTGTTGGATAAGTGCTCAATAATTTATAATAAATAATCAAAACTCTATTGGTGTTAACTTTGTTTAGTAATATTTCTCCGATGCTAACGTGCCAAGGAGAAACTTTTTGTGTTCTTAGATTTCTCCACGGGAATCTTAATGGTTCTTTTCTGAAATCAAAAATACATTTAATTGCTGGGATTAAATGTTTACAAATTTTTTTCAAATTAATGTCTTAAAAAGACGTCGAATTTCCGTTCGTACCCAAAGGGCAGGACCCGAAATTCGACGGAGGCTCTGCCCGATGGGGTACGCTCGGCGACCGAATGAAGCGATATGTTAGTGAGCGTAGCGCGGAAGTGCTCGCGAGCACGAACGGCGAGCGGGCCACTAGTACATCCATGTACCTCGGGGGGTGTCCCACCTTCTAAATATAGGGAATAATTAAGGGCTTACCGCCAAAAAGAAAAATGTTGACATTTTCTCTATATAAAGAAAAGTGTTATTTAGCGTAGAAGGAGGTACTGAAAATGGTCGAAATAACCCGAACACAGGTCTATGCGCGCGGAGACGGGAAGAATACAATTGGCTATGCTCATATTACCCTCGGAGATACATTTGTGGTTAAAAATCTCCGTATTGTTAAAGGTCGAAAAGGTATTTTTGTGGGCATGCCATCGAACCGAAGTAAAAGAGGAGACTATATTGATATTTTCTTCCCGATTAACCAAGAAGCTCGAAAGTATTTAACGGAAACTGTCATTACTGCGTTTCGGTCGGAATATCCGGAGCTATTAGAAGGAGAAGTCATTTACGGCCTAGATGAGCAGTAAAGCTTAGCCTATGCTAGCGGAAAAACTAGAAAATTGGCTTTCGAGTTTCTCTCTCTTTCCTTTTTTAACTCGATACAAAAACACAATTTTAACTTATGTTGTGGTAATTTTTTTTTCGATGGGATTTGCAAAACTAACCGCAACTTATTTAGAGCTAAAACTGACAGATGCAAGCAAAAGACAACAGAAGCTTATCCCCGAAACCTATCACCGTGCAAAAGTACATCGATCTAAAGAAGTGCGGGCTGATATCTCGGAGTTAATTGGAGGTCCTATTTTTGAGCAAGCTCCCGTACAAACCGAAGAAAATCCTCAAGCAGAAACCCCTGTGGCAACTGCCGTTCCTTTTGAGTTACTAGGTACACTCGAAGGTGATCCAAGTTTTGCAAGAGCAGTCATTCGAGAGCTAGGTGGGAAAAACGAAACGAGGGAAGTCGCAACTTATGAAAAAATTGGAAATGCGGTGGTATTATATATTGGCCGAGAATATATTTGGGTAAAAGAAAATGGTCGAAAATTTAAAGTAAAAGTAGGGGAGCGGAGTAACCAAGTCAATCAACCGGTTACGGCGCAGCAAACAAAACCAAGCAATATTACAAGTGGTCAGGTCATAAAAAAAGTAATTTCTCGCGAAGAAGTAAATAAAATTATTAAGGGAAATCCTGCGACCATCTATAAAGATGCTGCCTTTGGCCCCTATTTAGTCGGTGGTAAAATTAAAGGCTATAAAATTCATAGGGTGAAACCAACACATATTTTTTATAAGCTTGGTGCGCGTGCTGGAGACATTATTGAAAAAGTCAATGGATTTGAGCTTTCCGACACCGAGCGAATGTTTGAACTTTGGAAGTCTATTAAAACAGCCCCACGAGTTACCATTCAGGTGCTTCGAAACAACAAACGAATTACCTATGATTTTGTGATCCAAAACTAAAGAGTCTGTGCACCAACTGTCGCACAGACTCTTTCCCTCACCAAATTTTCAATTTGGTGAGGGATTGAAGCGTCCTGCTTGTGTGCCAACAGGAGGTTGGCGCGCAAGCTCTAAACAAGGATTTACGGTCATTTTTGCTTTACAACCTGACATGAATGTCAATTTTTACTTATGGCGAGTTGGGAAAGTAATATAGCGCGGCAAACAACAAAGTTGATTTCGGATTTATTTTTTGCCAATCCAATGCCCATTCAGTATAAAAAGTATTTTTTAGAGATACCATCTCTGCTGTTGCCAAATATTCCTAATGTTCAGGTGGCATCCGAAAAAATAGGGGGTGTTCCCGTAGAAAGGCTTACTCCACAAAAAAAAGAAAATGGCATTTTGCTGTATTTCCATGGTGGTGGATTTATGTTTGGCTCTCCCCGTACTCATCGTAGGATGGTGTCGAGGTTAGCGAAGTATTTGCATCGAGAAGCTATCAATGTCGATTATCGATTAGCTCCAAAGCATCCATTTCCGGCTCCGATAGAAGATGCTTATCTTGTTTATACAGCACTGTTAAACCAGGGAATATCACCTGCTGATATCTTACTAGGAGGGGATTCTGCGGGAGGTGGTCTGTGCATTTCGCTTTTGCAAGAATTACGGGAAAAAAATATAGAACTTCCATCAGGAGCTGTTTTATTTTCCCCATGGGGAGATATGCACGGCAATAGTGTATCTCATGTAGCTCGTGATGAGCTGGACCCAATGCTACAAGGAAGCAAAATCGGTGGCTGGGCAAAAGACTATTTACAGGGGGCTAGTCCCGATAATCCAAAAGCTTCTGTGATTTTTGCCGATTATACTGGATTTCCCCCGTTACTGATTCAGGTCGGATCTGATGAAGTCCTCTTTGATGATGCCATTCGCATTGAAAAGAAAGCTCGAGAAGCCAATGTCCCTGTTCAGCTTACGGTCTATGATAAAATGTTTCATGTATGGCAAATTTGGGCACCCTGGGTTCCTGAATCAGAAAAAGCCTTGCAAGAAGTGGTTAGCTGGCAAAAATCAATGGAACTAGGCAGGACTTAGGCACGATGAGTATCATAAGCGATAACTAGCATAGCCGATAGACCCAGTAGGCAATTTGCTTTTCTTCGTTTGTACGGATGCGCAATACTGGTAAGGATCCAGCTTGATGTAAAAAACCGTTTTCCGGCGGGTTTTCATTTTTTTGTTTATCCAAGAAATAGCCTAAATTTTTTAAATAGTGAATTGTTTTTTCTCGCACAAGAGCAGAATTTTCACCAATACCTGCAGTAAAGACTAGTGCAGGTTTCTCTAACAAGATAAAGTACGAAGCAATTTTTTCAGCTAAACGCCGACAAAAAATCTCAATGGCTAATTTTGCTCTTTCGCAGTTACTTTCTTGCAATGCACGCATATCATTATCCAATCCAGAAATTCCTAAAAGTCCACTTTTTTTATTCAGGAGTTTATCCATTGTATCGATGTCTATATTTTCGTTTCGCATAATAGCAAGAACAAGACCGGCATCAATGTCGCCACATCGAGTTCCCATCACTAAACCTTCGAGAGGGGTATATCCCATGGTTGTTGCAATGGATTTTCCATTGGCAATCGCACACAAAGAAGCACCATTTCCTAAATGGCAACTAATGACATCTTTTGAAAAATTCTTTTGAGATTGTTCGCGTATCTTTTTATATGTAAGGCTAATAAATTCATGCGAAATACCATGGAAACCAAAACGACGATATCCTTTCTCTGTAAGAGTAAAATCAATGGCATACGTATAAGCTTCCGGTGGCAAAGTAGAGTGAAAGCCTGTGTCAAATACTGCTACTTGCTTTGCTTTCGGCAATAATTCTTGGGTTGCATAAATACCCGCTAAATTCGCAGGGTTATGCAATGGCGCCAGAGGTATTAAACTCTCAATGGTAGCAATCCTTTCTTTATCCAGAAGAACTGGCTTTGTAAGCTTTTGACCACCATGGACAACACGATGGCCAACTGCTTGTATTTGCAAATTTTCTTGCTGAAGAATGGTTAAAATTTCCAAAAGAGCACTTTTGTGATTTGGGTAATTTTGTTGTTTTTCGGCAATCACTTCACCATTTTTTTGAATAGATAATTCTGAATTTTCCCCTTCGCCAATTTCTTGTACTTTACCCGAAATCACTTCTTGTAGGGGCTCTACTGGCTTAAACACTTTGAACTTAATAGAAGAAGAGCCGCAATTTAAAACTAAAATCATATTTTACTTTCCTTTTCCGCTTGTTTAATAATTTGCATAGCTGCTTGGCTTGTTTTCGCATGACTTAACTGTTTACGGAAGTCAGGATTATAAAAAAGTCGTGCAATACAAGCTAATGTATCTAAATGAAGTTTTGTATCTCCCTTTGGAATTAAAACTAAAATTACAAATTTAACTGGTTTATAGTCAATGGCAGCAAAATCATATCCACGTGGTAAAATCACTAAAAGGGAAGTTGGCCTTTGAAAGCAAGGCAAACTAGCATGAGGCATGGCTACTTCTTCGCCAATGCCTGTGGTTTGTTTTTTTTCTCGCTCTAAAACAGCGTTTTCAATTTCACAACAATCACACTGGTTATCGGGGATGAGAGGGCAAATACGTTGGCATAGCTCTCTTATAAGCTCAAACTTATTGAAAGTATAAGCCCAGTTTGGGTTTACATAAATCCTATCGGTGGTGAGCATCTCACTAAATTGCATTTTCTTGTGACGATTGTGACATAAGCACAGAGAAGTCAACGAAATAAATTCTTTACCGTTTGTCAAAATGCCTGTTTCTGCTACTATGAGTAGCAAGGTACCGGATTTACAACTAGCAGATGTACAGGGACAAGCGGTTCTTTTACGAGCAGATTTTAATGTACCGTTTGATAAGGAAACAGGCGAAATTTCCGATGATACGAGAATCCAAAGGACATTGCCAACATTAGAATATTTGATGCGAGAAGGTGCAAAAGTTCTTTTAATCTCGCACGTAGGTCGTCCGAAAGGACAAGTCGTGGAATCATTAAGTATGCGTAAGCCAGCCGAAAGGCTTAAAGAGCTATTGAATTTTCCAGTGGAGTTTATAGGTGATGTTCTGGATGATGGCGCTAGAGAAGCTTTCCAAAAGGGAAAGTCGCAAACTGTTTATGTGGCTGAAAATATACGCTTTCATGCAGAAGAAACCTCTAAAGAAAAGTCTGTTCGAAAAGCATTTGCACAAAAAATTGCAGAACTTGGCAACGTATATGTAAACGATGCCTTTGGGGCCTCTCATCGTGCCCATGCTTCCATTGTCGAGTTAGCCGAAATCCTGCCACATTATGCAGGTAAATTATTAAAGCAGGAAATTGATGTTTTAGAATCTTTACTAACTTCACCAAAACGTCCTTTAACCGCTGTGATTGGCGGAGCAAAAATTTCCACAAAAATTGGTGTATTGGAGTTTTTACTCAATAAAGTAGATACGATTTTAATTGGTGGAGCGATGGCATATACTTTCTTAAAGGCTCGTGCTTTAGAAGTGGGTAATTCCATGGTGGAAACGGATTATCTTTCGAAAGCCTTTCAAATTGTCGATAAAGCAGATTACAAGCAAGTTCGGTTAGAACTTCCTATTGACCATATTGCTTCTACCGAATTTTCCGAAAAGGGAAAAATTAAGACCATGGGGCGAGAAATTGCCCCCGGATATATGGGGATGGATATTGGACCGAAAACTGCCGATAAATATAGTAAGATTATCCGGGAATCGGCAACAGTGTTTTGGAATGGTCCTATGGGAGTTTTTGAAATGGACAAATTTGCCAAAGGAACTTTAGCCATTGCTAAAGCTATGGCAAAAGTAAAAGGCACTACAGTCGTGGGAGGCGGTGATAGTGTATATGCTGTTAAAAAAGCAGGGGTAGCCGATAAAATGACGCATATTTCTACAGGAGGAGGAGCGACTTTAGAGTTTATGGAAGGAAAAGTTCTTCCAGGGATAGAAGCTCTCTTATCAGAGTAAGATGGGTGAACCAATTCCACTTGCGCAAAGTAGAACGGCAGTTCCTTTAGCTACCGTCGTTCAAAATTTGCAACCATCGGGAATTCGCGAATTTTTTGATATTGTAGCATCCCGGCCAAATTGCATTTCATTAGGGGTAGGGGAACCGGACTTTGTAAGCCCAGACGCGGTTATCCAGGCAGGGGTAGAAGCTTTGCGCAGTGGATATACACATTATACAGGAAACCAAGGATTTTTAAAATTACGGAAAGCGATTTCTACTTACTTACAAAATGAGTATTCTTTAGCGTATGACCCGGAAACAGAAATTTTAATTACAGTTGGCGTTTCCCAGGGGTTAGATTTAGGATTACGATCTCTTATCAATCCCGGTGATAAAGTTTTATTTATGAGTCCATCCTATGTCTCTTATCGTCCTATGACAGAGCTTTGCGGTGGAGTTCCAGTAGAAGTCCCTGTCACAGCTGAATCTGATTTTTTAATTCCGCTAGAAGATTGGAGTTCCTTTGGCCGGAAAGGAATTAAAGTGATATTACTCAATTATCCGGGAAATCCAACAGGAACCTCACCAGATAAGCAGTATTTAGAAGAATTTGCAAAAATAGCACAAAAATTTAACTGGTATGTTATTTCCGATGAAATATATGCAGATTTAACGTATGATAGAAAACACATACCATTAGCAACAATTCAAGGTATGAAAGAAAGAACACTTTTACTAGGGGGATTTTCTAAAGCGTATGCCATGACGGGGTGGCGTATTGGATATGCCTGTGGCCCGGCTGAATGGATACGGGGGCTTTATAAAATTCACCAATATGCAATGTTGTGTGCCCCTACGCTTTCGCAAGTAGCTGCCATAGCAGCATTAGAAGAAGCCGGGGAAGATAAAGATAAGATGAAAGAAGAATATTGCAAAAGACGAAATTTTTTTGTAAAAGCTTTAAATGATTTAGGTCTTGAATGTAAACTGCCTGCGGGAGCGTTTTATGTATTTCCAAAAATCGAAGCAACGGGATTTAGTTCCATGGAATTTGCTCGTTCTTTTCTCGACAAAGAAAATGTCGCTGTAGTACCGGGAAGCGCCTTTGGTAAAGCAGGGGAAGGATATATTCGATGCTCGTATGCAACATCCCTATCCGATTTAGAAAAAGCAATTACCCGTTTAGAAAGATTTTTGCAAAAAGGGATTTAGCTCAGCGATACGGCGAAACGCCGTATCGCTGAATTAACATTAAAAACAGGGAAAAAGGCCTGCTCGTGCTCAAACAGTCCTCGCTTAAGGCTGCGGAACTGCGCCGAGCAGGCCTTTTTTCCCTTCGCTGAGAATCGCTGGATTTAGCTTGACTTAGCGTCTGCTTACAAAAAAATCACTCATGTTGGAATTATTTGATGGTTTTATTGCAGCTGTTGCCACTGAAACACATATTCCCTTCAAGAAAGAAAAAGATGGTCATTATTTTGCCAATGTAGAATTTGAAGGGGGACGCCACCAAAAAGTCTTTGTCTCTTTAGGAGAAGACGAACAAGGTGACCCTATCATTGAATATTATTCGCATGTGGGAAGCTTACCTAAAAAAGATGCAGATTTATTGTATCGACTGTTAGAGACAAACTTAAAACTAACGTATGGAGCCATTGCACTCAAGGATGATACGATCATCATCCATCAATCTTATTTTTTAAAAACTCTCGACCCCGAAAGGTTTTTAAAAAGCTTAGTCTATGTAGCTGCTAAGGCCGATGAGTTAGAAG
>RFJE01000190.1 GCA_003695005.1 Candidatus Hydrogenedentota bacterium
CAACAGGGGTATAATTTTAAGACTAACACCAATACTGAAATAATTTTGTACACCTATGAAGCATATGATATTAAAACATTTAACAAATTCAACGGTATGTTCGCGTTTTGTCTCTGGGACAATAACAAAGACGTGGTCTACCTGGTGCGAGACCAATTTGGTATCAAACCGTTGTATGTTTATGAAGATAACCGTCAGATTGTGTTCGCATCAGAATTAAAAGCTATCCTAGCTCTATCTGAGCTTGATTTGACATTAGATCCACTTGGATTTCAAGATTACCTGACCTTCCGCTACATCCAGGCTCCTTACACATTTTTTGAGCGTATCAAACGTGTCGAAGCCGGAACATTTTGGAAAATTAAAAATGGCAAGATTACCCGGTATAGATATTATGACTTGGCTTATCATCATCCGTATCCCTACCCCCCCCTCGATGAAGTAAAAGAAACACTTCAGAAAAAATTTCAGAGTGCAGTACAATCGCAACTGATGGGAGAAGTCCCCATAGGAGTCTTGCTCAGTGGGGGCGTAGATTCCAGCTCAATTGCCTATTATATTCATACCTTGGGCGCGAATTTAACCACATTCAATATCGGTTTTCCCGACGTCAATGAATTCGAATATTCGAGAGAAGTTGCCCGGCAATTTTGTTTGAAACATGTTGAAATTTCAGTGACCCCTAAAGATTTCCTTAAAAATTTTGCTACAATCAATGCGGCTTTAGATGAACCGATTGCCGACCCTGCTTGCCTGCCTTTATACTGTTTAGGTGAAGAATTAAAAAAGCATGTAACAGTTGTCCTTTCCGGGGAGGGTGGTGACGAAGTATTTGGTGGATATCCACAATATTTGCGCACACTACAAGCTAAACTCCCCTATAATGACCAATTTCATTATTTTCTCGAACACAGTTACTATTTTTTAGATGGGACACACCTTCTCCGCGCTAAAACCATCCCGCCACTACATCTACGCCACAAAAAATATTTTGAAGAATTGCCTCTATTGTCCGGTATGCTAGCCTATGATATGAAAACCTGGATACCGGAAAATCTGATGATGAAAGCAGATAAGATTTTGATGGCCCACTCTTTAGAAGGTCGTTTTCCTTTTCTGGATCGAGATCTGTTTGAGTATGCGGCCACCTTACCACAACACTATAAAATCTCTCCCGATGGAACAACGAAATGGCTCCTGAAGGAAATTATGACCCCTCATTTACCTAAGAATAACATTAAAAAAAAAAAAATGGGCTTTACTGTTCCTGTCGACCGAATGCTTTTGGAGCTTAAAACCACTGTTTTACAGACCTTTAATGAATTACAGCACTCGGTTGTATCTGAAGTCCTTGATACTGAAATGGTTCAAAGGTTAGTACAACATTATTACAAAGGTAGGTCTGGTTCAGCATTACAGGTTTGGACTCTATTCGTAATGGCTTACTGGTTTATCCACTCGTTTTCTAGTTGGAACGCCTCACAGTCAAAATCGAGTCGAAGCAGTTATAAACAGATAATTCTTCGTGAGCAAAAACATCAAGACAGCCAAGAGTGTAAGAAAGAGCGTAATATGAGAACTACGGATGCGATAAGATATAAAGTAACAAAACCTTTTTTAAGAGGGAATGGGATAGAAATTGGAGCCGGGGCTAACCCACAGCCTCTGCCAGAAGGCGTCACCTGCGAATATTATGATAAACGTACAGAAGATGAACTGGTGCAACTTTTTCAGGTTCCAAAAGCAGATATCCCAAAAGTGCATTCGTTAGATACGTTTTGGAAGCGATTTCCACAAGGTGCAGATTTTTTAATTGCTCACCATGTGCTAGAACATACATCAAATCCAATTAAAACACTCATAACGTGGAATAGTCTTGTCAAAGAAGGAGGAGTATTAGTAATCTCGGTTCCTGATGCTCGATATTGTCCAGATCAAGGACGGTTGCTCCCCCCCTTCGAACACATCTTATATGATTATCTCTTTGATAGAGACGATGATAGCTTTGAAAGTCGGGAACATATTTATTCATTTGTGATGGGCTGGATTGACGACGGCTTTGCCAAGAACATGGATAAATTTAATATTGCCACACGCACACATCAAAGCGCACATGCGGCCCAGAATGACCTTCACTGGCATGCTTTTAATGAACAATTGTTGAACTCTATTGTTACAACAGCGGCATTACTCTCAAAACGAAATATTACTATTGAAGCGATTGCCAGCCCTGATAGAACAGAACCTTATCGAACAACCGGTGATATAATTTACGTCTATCGTCTAAAAAAAGATCTTAAGGGACAACAAAGGATAAATGATAGTTTAATAGAAATAATAAGAAAAATTGATAAAGAACTCTTAAGAGCGCAGCACAAGTTAGCTGAAATTGTTGCTCCTTATCGTGGACAATAAAATTCTGTGCCCACATTCCGCACCTTACGAAGCGAGCAAATAGCAATTTTCAACCAGGGGGCCGAGCAAATGGAGGACATCAAGGTGGACAGGTTTGAGGTTGAGCA
>RFJE01000191.1 GCA_003695005.1 Candidatus Hydrogenedentota bacterium
CCTTTCTTCTTGCTTTCTCTTTTTCTACACAGTTTTGTATGGATTCATTTTATACATACAGATCAGAACTCAAAAGACACTATTTTTCTTTCCTTCAAGATAAAATCAAAAAAGTCAGCTGTGAATAAAATACCAAAACAATCAACTCGATCTACAAAGCAAAAGACAAATGAGGATAAAAAAAACTACGCATCTTTATCAGATGCAGAATCCAAAAATATTTTTAATGCGGTTTCTGCAAAATTAAGATATCCCGAAAGAGCAATTCGCTTAGGAGTAGAAGGGGATGTTCGTACAAATATCTTCATTGCCGAAGATGGAAGCGTTAAAAAAATATCTTTTTCGGGAAATCCATTTCCCGATTTTACCGAAGAAGTAAAAACACAGATATTAAAAACAAAATTTCCTAAAAAGAATAAACCATATCAGGTAAAACTATTATTTCGTTTTCGGTTGGAATAGAGCATCAAGGGTTGACGGGACGGAAACTGCGCCGAGCAGGCCTTTTTCTCTTCACCGAGAGTTGCTAATGCTACCCTATCGGCCGTTTGTCTAATCTCTTTACGGAAAAAGAGCTAAATAGAATGTGACGTAGTACTATGGCAATCAATCGGGATTACTTAAATTTAATTACCCCGCAGGAAGCTTCTAGTCGAGGAATTAATTTAAATGATAAAATCCGTCACGCGATTTATACAGCTGTCCAAACACGTTCCACAGAAAAAAATGCAGGAAGCGGTCAACTCTTTCGCTATCCTAACAAATATGACGAATTAGCAGGCTTGCCGGATTCCGATTTTATCTCAGCAATGAAATACTTGCTAGCCGATCGATTAGTTGCTCAATTATGCGCACTTGAGTATTTATTTGAAAGTGATAAACTTGAAATGCAACTTTTTTTTATTGCTAAGCCACCAGCACCAGTGGAGACAACAGGTGGTCTTTATCGTGAGGTTATCCGCTACACAGCGCAAGAAGTGGAAAAGTGGGGATTCAAACGTCCGGATATTACATCTGACAACTTATACCAACTTCTTAAAGCAGATTTTGAAAGTGAGGATCTTACGGAAGTATCAGAAGGTATTTTATACGATATTTTTGCTGATGTAAAAGAAGAGAGTTTTTTATACACACCAGCCATTGGGCAATTAGACACATTTAAGCATGATGTTTTAGAAGATTTATCAGACTATCCCGATTTTATATTATTAGAGAATTATGGCTGTTGTATTGTAAAAGATAATAATGTGTTAACTGTATTTAATACAGCCGAAAATTTTATGCAGCAAAGGCTCATGCCTATTGCACGTAACGATCCTTCTTGTTCACGAGTGTTTGAACAAGTCTATTTAGAAGAGGAAGAGCATAAAGCCGATAAGAATGCTCTTCCTAGAACAGATTTTAGCTTAAAAAGATCAAAAGCCATTCAGAAAGCTCTACAAAGAAAAGGGATAAAACAAGGCAATGGGATGTTAACTTTGCTACTTGTACAGAAATTAGCAAACCGTGCAGCTAGCCTACTGCAAAAAGAGTACAAAGATTCCATGGATCAGAAATTGAAAGAGCTTTTACAGGATGTTTTATCGGAGGAAGCAGACATTGAAAAACGGTTTTTAAGTATACCTCAAGAGCAGCAAGAAGAAATGCCAGATCGACTCTGGGCAGCTTTAAAAGAGCATCCAGATATTGTGCTTTCGGAATGGGAATTACCAACAGGAAAAATTTATACAATATTAAAAAAAGACGCTGAAGTTTTTGCAAAGTGGATTCGCCATTTAGAAAAAATACCTCGCCCTGAAATATGGCAAATTTTAGCTACGAAAAAAATGCTCGAAGCTGTGGAACAAGAAATGCCGCATTTATTTCAGGATAAAGAGTTTGTAAAGACCTATGGCCATATTCTACGCAAAGCTTATTTACGTTATATACCATGGTACTTATGGCTGTTTGTTTTTTTAGGGATGCAGCCATTTCTAGATAAAGCATTCCAAATTGCAAAGGGCAAGATTGATAGCCAACAGAAAAAGTTAGCGGAGAAAAATAAAATCAAGTGGCAAAAGAAGACCGCAGAAATCCAGGAGCATCGAATCGCAAAAGCAACCTTGCTTAAGGAAATCCAAGAAAAAAATAAATTCAAAGATATTTTAGATGAGTTTTATTTTGTGCATGGTACCATTCCTACCGTAAATTTAGTGGCGAGTAAGCTATCGGAATCAGACTCTAAAAATTTAGTGGAACGTCTAAAAAAACTTCATTTTATTTTGTTAGGTGGGTCCGAAAAAAAAGAAGGGTCTATGATTGTAATGTATCCTCGTGACAGGGAATGGAGTAGGCTACGGGGGAAATTATTTTCGGCAGTAGAACAAATTTTAGACAGAACGTCAAAAAAGCAAGATGCTGAAGCTAAAGCGTTAGCTAGTAACGCACAAGTCATACTAAAGTACCTAAACGCAAAAAGTACTTCCTCATTGACACCGACACGAGATCCTTTTGAAGAGCTAGAAAAACTAATTCGAAAAGAAAAAGATAAGAATGAGTTAAATACAAAATGAATCTGTAGTTTTCCGATCGGCTGATCTCGTATTTTGAATAGGATAATCGTATTTTTCAAGAGGTTGTAAGCTTATGTTACCGACTTGCTTACAGTATTTTAGGCAAAATTTCAACTATCCTTTCAAACATACTAGGTGGGATATCACTGCCATCTTCTCTTTGTAAAAGAAACCGGTCATGGGCAACTCCGTTTTTTGTTCTCGCCGAAAAATCCTTAATATCAATATATAACAAATATAAAGCATGGCTAATCTCAAACAACAGTCCTGGCCGATCTGGCGCTTCAATCTCCAGAATAGTACCTTCGTTTTCTGTACTTAAGCGAAAAAAGTCAGAACTGAACCGTTTCCTTCGGGAAGAGATGAGCTCAAACTTAGAGGGATCTTTCTTGAGGTAATCCCAAACATTCTGCTGTTTATTGAGGATAACACGGATATCTTCCAGAATTTTTTTTCTCATTCGTTCAGAAAAAGGTTTCGAGCCTTGCAAAATAAATTCATCTATAAGATTATCTTTTGTACCACAAACTTGCCGAGCACTAACCACACTTAGGTCATGCATAAAGAAAACAGCACTTAGCACAGCAAGAATTCCTCTTTTATTCTCATTCAAGAGAATCCTTAATCGAACAGGATTCTTGTTTATAACCTCTAGAGCAATCTCCACACCTGTATATAGCAAAATTTATGCC
>RFJE01000192.1 GCA_003695005.1 Candidatus Hydrogenedentota bacterium
ACTTGGATTTGGATTTTCTTTGTCCTCTTTGCGGTATTGTTCAAAAATTTTAGACATGGTTTCCTCCTTGAAAGGTGTTTGTTATATAATACCAAGACGGGGGTGAATTTTTCAAAAAAAGAGACATTACTTTGAATAAAATTCCAAAAATGGCTAAAAAGTAGCTATAATCCGACATAATACCGCAATTTTTTTGCTACGGAAAGGTTTGAGGCTTACTTTCATTGTAAGCGTAAAATGTCGTGCTCATGAGCATTATAGCTGATGTGGATTGTACAATTTTCAATCTCACCCGCTCGGGGGGTGGCGTAAAAATCGTAGCGAGGCTACGACCGACAGGATGGAGGACGAACAATTCTAACTAGCTATGCGATTCTCTTACATTACTGATTCGTGTTCGCAGCAAAACTAGCCGAGCGGCCACGATTTTGAAGCCAGGGGGGTGTCCCCCCTTATAAATCATAGGGAAAGATTTGACACTTACGCTTTATATCATCCTAGCAAAAACTTTACAGCATAAGAGTTGTGAGAAAAGCTGTACTCAATGAGTTGGCAACACAAAATTATGCTTGTTATCACTCTTTTTCTTCTGCTTTCTTGCAGGGAAAAACCACAACATTCTTACCAAGAAAAAAAAATAGGCAATTTGTGGACGTTGCTCGATGAAAAGGAACTCGATGACTTCTTTTCGGTAAATAACAAGAGTTTTCCAAATGGCATCTATGAAGCAGATCAAGATCAAGAAATGGAACAAGTTAAACAACACATCACACAGCAAATAAAGAAATTACCAAAAGAGTACCAAAAGCAAGCCTTGCAAAAGGTTCAGCCCCCTCGTATTTTTTTACGTTTTTATCCAAATGGCACTTGGATGATGATTCGGGTAAACAAAGCAGGTCAGGTCACCAAAAAGCTTACTGGACCTTATCAGAAAAAAGACAATCAAATCCTTGTGCAAAGGGGAGTTTTGCAAGGTACTTTTCAAAAGCAGGATGATGGCTTTCTCTGGAAAATGAATAACGCCGAAACAAAAACCTTTCGATTATTTACAGGTAACTACCAAACACTAAAAGAAAGCTGGAAAACAAATCGGGAAGAATTTGAACACTATCGGGAACAACTGCGGCAATTAAAAGTAAAATGAATTTACTTACGGAATCTCTGACGAATATAGCAAGAAAGCAAAATAAAAAGTTTATAGAACATTTTGCGAATGAATGTAAACTTTACTATGATGTATTTCCTTCCTCTTTTTTACAGGAACTTATTTCTTGTTTAGACTCTCATCCTTGGAAACATGATATTGCGAGAAAAACTCAAAGTTATGGAATGCCCCTTTTAGAAGCAAGCTCTTACTATCACCCGAGCAGTCGCCATATACCGGAAGTGTTCCAAAAACTCTTTAGCTTTTTGCTTGTTGAAGGAATCATTCCCCGGCTGCCAAAAGGATTTACCGTAAATGAGTATTTACCTGGACAGGGAATTGGATTTCACAAAGATAAAGAATGCCTTGATTTAAATTGTATTGTGGATATTAGTTTATTAGGATCTCTTTTTTTCCATTTTCGAAAAGGGGGAACAGAGTGGGATGTATTTTTACCGGAAAATTCTATTTTATGCTTTTACGGTTCTTTAAAAAATGACTGGGATCATGGCATTCGTCCGAGAAAAAAAGATATTGTCTGCGGGATGCCACTCGATAGAAGCCGTAGAATTGCATGTATTCTGCGAATTTAATGAGATAGATTTTATTTAAGAATGTTTACAACCTAACTCGTATTTTTATTGTGAGGTATGAGAAAATTACGATCAACCGCATCTACGGCTGGCCGCAATATGGCAGGCGCGCGTGCTCTTTGGCGAGCAACTGGTTTCAAAGAAGAAGACTTTAAAAAGCCAATTATAGCTATTGCGAATTCATTTACTCAATTTGTACCCGGGCATGTACATTTGCATGAAGTTGGCCAAAAAGTAAAAAAAATTATTGATGAATCTGGCGGCGTGGGTGTGGAATTCAATACCATTGCCATTGATGATGGAATTGCCATGGGACATGATGGCATGTTATACTCATTGCCAAGTCGGGATTTAATTGCGGACTCGGTGGAGTACATGGTCAATGCACATGTAGCGGATGCCTTAATTTGTATTAGTAATTGTGATAAAATTACACCGGGTATGCTAATGGCGGCCATGCGCTTGAATATTCCGACTATTTTTGTATCGGGTGGGCCAATGGAAGCAGGTGGCAAGAATCGGAATCTCGATTTAGTCGATGCCATGGTAGCAGCAGCAGATGATAGTGTTTCGGATGAAGAAGTTGCACAAATGGAGCAAGATGCTTGTCCTACTTGTGGATCTTGTTCGGGCATGTTTACAGCCAACAGTATGAATTGTTTAAATGAAGCACTAGGTATGGCATTGCCCGGCAATGGTACAATTGTGGCAACTCACCAAAATCGTTGGTCTCTGTTCGAAAAAGCTGCAAAACGGATTGTACAAATGGCAAAAGAGTATTATTTCGAAGGTAATGAATCCGTATTGCCACGTTCGATTGCCACAAGAGAAGCTTTTGAAAATGCGATGGCATTAGACATTGCCATGGGGGGTTCTACCAATACAGTTCTTCATATTTTAGCGATTGCTCATGAAGCGCAAGTCCCTTTTACCATGAAAGATATTGATGCAATTTCTCGACGGGTTCCTACTTTATGTAAAGTAGCGCCATCTTCTCACTATCATGTAGAAGATGTGCATCGAGCAGGAGGAATCCATGCGATTTTAGAGGAGCTAGCTAAAAAAAATATCATCCATACGAATGTAAAAACAGTCAGTGGCCTTACGTTAAAAGAGCAAATTAAAAAAGAGTCTGTTACAAGAGGAAAAAATCCGGATGCAGAAAATTTTTATAAAAGTGCACCGGGAGGCAAACGTACTACAAAAGCTTTTTCGCAAAATGCAAAATACAAAGAATTAGATTTAGATAGAAC
>RFJE01000193.1 GCA_003695005.1 Candidatus Hydrogenedentota bacterium
CTTTTATGGCGATATCCTCTTGCATACTTGAATCCTACCCACTTACTACACTATTCTCACGTTCATAATCTATTTCCACAATGGTTGATATTTCTTAGGTAAAATCCATTCATATTGTGGTAAGTTTACTTGCCGGCCAAGCAATAAGTGTTTTGCAATGTTTATTCGTTTTTCAAAAAACTCCTTGCGAAAAGCAGGAATCATAAAACTATCTAACAATTTTGCTAAATCCTTTTCTGAAAATATTCTCAGTGTAATAAAGATATTGCGTGCATTTGCTATAATTTTTCCAAACAAAAAGCGTTTATCGTAATCCGTACCTTGTTCTGCTATTTGCACAATTTGCTCGGCAGTTAGGTTGTAGTCGCCCCAAAAGCAATCTCGTAAAATTTCTTCCGCAGCCTGCAATTTTTCTGCTTTTGAGTAATGCCGATATAACCTTACTCCCATTTACGGAGTACCTCATCAACCGCTTCCACAAACAACTTAAAATCGTTCAAACCCGTTTTTAAATACATATACGCAAGTTCCATATCTAGCTTATCGTAATTATGAACGGTTAAGTTCCTGAGGCGTACAGCACTCATGAGTTTATCCGTTCAGTTTTTATTTAGCCAACCTTGAAGGTGGCCTGCCTCAATCATCCCTGCCATGGTTTCAGGAATATCCAGTCCTTTTGTAGAAATTAAAATTGCCATAACATCGATCATTTGTCGGATGGAGCGCTCGAAATTTAAAATACAAATATCTTGCGCATCAATATCCCGTAGAAATAATTCTTTTGTCACTGGAAGCTTGCTTTCTATCCGCGTTACACAACGAACCATCGAGTCAAGCTTTCTTCTGATGAGTTCTTTATCAAGTGGCAATGGACTTATTCCTTTTCCAGGAAAGCTTTTTTTCTTAAATCCTGTACTTTTTGAATGATAGGATATACGTCCATCAGCCAATGCACTGTGCGTAAGTAAATCCTCTGCCACAGTTTTTCATCACTTTTTTTAACGACAACCCCATATCGAAGCATTTGCCACACAACAAAGCGAGAAGGACCTAAAATATCCACAAGGTCGATATTTTTACCTATTACTTGCTCTAATTCCCCGATCAGGTTCAGCTTTTCTTCTGTAGAAAGTGTTTTTCTCGAAGCTACCCCAATATCTACATCACTCTTTGCATGGGGATTTCCTTTTGCATAAGACCCATACAATATGGCAATTTTAATTTCAGGTTGCCCTTCAAAAAAGCGCTCTAGTTTTTTTATCAAAAGCAAGGACTCAGCCACAAAACATAGAAATAAGCATGATTGTCCCCGTCAAGATAAAAGGCATAGCTTCGCCACTGGCTTTCCCTTGATAAAAAACTTACCTAGCAAAACCTGGCCGTAACACAGGTCTTGCTCTATGTTAGCCTCCCACCTTGTTATGTTCAAATTTGAACAGAGCAACATAAGGTCAACTTTTTTCTAGTGATACGAGTAAAGTAAAGCACAAGGCTTTAGCGGGACATGGATGTTCCCGCCAAGCTCTTTAAAAAAATAGTTGCCAAAACCTAAAAATCATAGTATAATTAAGTATGGAGTTTGAAAAAGGGGATAAAGGGAAGCCAAGTGGTCATTTAATTTTATACACTCATGTACGGGGAATCAATCCACTGGATCCTGATGCAAAAATTATTGCAGCCCATGTTGTTGTTTCGCTTATCTCCGATTCCGAGAATATCCCAGCGGTTACGTTTCCACCTACGCCCTATAAAGATAAAAGGAATATGTTGAAAATTTTACAACGCTTACCTGCTTATGAACTCTATAGAATGCCAGATTTTGAAATGCCCCCTGAGCCCGATGCTGCCGGAGAATACATTAATGAGCGCTTAGAACAAGTAAATGATTTAGTAAAAGACTATGTAGAAATTTGTGCACGCTTTATGCGCAATTTTCAACCTAAGAATATTCAGGAATTGCCGCAACCAGAAAATATTACCGAGAGTATTCAGTTTTTAGAAGAAATTTCTAAAAAATTACGGAAGACTATTTTATATGGTAAGCCAGATACAGAATTAGAAAACTTATTCCAGACTTTCGTGGATACTTTTGAAAAACATCATCCTGAGTATCCTGCGCATCGCTTAAAAGCACTAGTGTTTAACCCTTCTGAAAAAGCAGATAAACTTATCCGGTTAAATTTAGAGCAATTTAAAGCCATTTCCACCGAAAACTATGAAAAGGCTGAACAAATTAGACAAAATATTTTAGATTTAGAAAAAAAATCTTCTTTTTAAACATCATCACTGGATAACCATAACTTCCAAGAAGCAGGCATGACTTTGCCTTGTATTTTATGTGCAATACTGAGTTCACCATCAATTAATACTAGGGAATCTTTTGGAAACTCGACAGAAAAAGTACGAGCCTGCATTACTTGTACATTCGAGAGTTCTACATGTTTTCCCGAAAAAATCAACGGGAATAGTCGTAACATTTTTATTCGACTTTTTATTTTAGGCAGAACAATTTCTACATGACCATAACGCGCATGTGCATTTGGCGCCATCATCATTTTACCTCCTGTATAGGCAGAATTGCAAATTGCTATGAAATCAAATTGGTCTTCTCCAGCATTCTTATCAAAAGTTAGCTTTACCTTTTGCATCTTATGACGAGTAAGTTCAAAAAGAGTTCCTACTGTATAATTTGCATGTCCTAAATAGCGATGCGAATGGGCAAAATCGGCAATTTTCGGAATGATTCCTGTTC
>RFJE01000194.1 GCA_003695005.1 Candidatus Hydrogenedentota bacterium
GGCAAATTGAAAATTGTATATGCAAAGAAGGCCGAAATTGTAAACGCACCCTTTTCTAAAAAATTCCTTTCCCAACCAAAAACCATTTCCAAATACCAACCATATATTGGGAAAAAAGTTACCCTGTTACTGAAAAAAGGCGATAAACTCAAAGGGCGAATCCAAAAAATTGTGAATGGGAAAATATACTTAACAAGCCAACGGGGTAAACTAATCATTCCTGAAAACGATGTGCAGAAAATTTTTTCCAACTAAAAAATCTATTTCCCTCTTTTACCTGCTCGTGCTTTTTCCTCTGACCCTATCAGCATCTGTATTTATTTTAAAAAACGGGGAAGTCATTACAGGAAAAGTAATTGCCGAAAGCCAAACAGCCTTTACTGCAAAAAACCAATATGGAATCATCCATATCTTAAAAAAAGAAATCCAAGTATTTGTGCCTGACGAAAATCATATTGCCACCAAAGAAGTAATGTATAAAGGCAAAAAACAGAAACTTAAATTTTTAGCAAAAACAGAATCAGAAAAAATCTACATGGATGAAAATTCGAATATCGTAAAAATTCCATTGCCTAAACAAAATAAAAACCAATATGATCAACCAACGAAATCCCGCTTTACTTCACTTTCTTTTTCCATACAAACATTGCACTTCCCTACCATCCGACTGAAAAACCAAACACAGCCCGAAATTACCCTCTCTTCCACTTGGATTCTTCCTATATACCAAATCGGACTCCAACATTTTGACAAAGTAAACTCCCTCTTTGGCTACGGTATTGGCTTTCACTACGCAAAATTTTCAAAAACCAAATCATCCACAATCAATACCAACCACCTAAAAGTAAACTACACCGTGACACAATTTTCCATTCGCTTGCTATTTCGCTTTTATCTATTTCATCGCCTTCTCCCTTCCCTGCCAAAAACACTTTCACTCAACATGATACCTAGCTTACAATATAGCCAAGGAAAGGCAACATTGCTAGAAAGTAGTTTTTCCCCTGAAACCTTTTTAGGCGATAGCATCAGTATAAAAAGTGTCTCCCCTACCCTAACTATTGGAATAAGCTACGAAAAGCAAATCCCGTACTCTCTCTTTTACCGAATCTCGCTGCTATCGGAAATGACGTTTGAAAAACACTTTTACACCTTAACCGCCTCAAAGAAGAAAGAATGGGAAGAAGATCCCGATAAAGCTATTTTTTTACCCGTCGTAAATTCTAAATCCGCATACCCTGTAGGCTTTTTCCTGCAAATAGAAATCGGGATTGTCTGGTGAAAAGGTAGGGGGGGTTTCCGTGGTAAGCAGGTTTTACTGTAACACGTATTATACCATGCAAAACTCCATGACGAGGTTTATACTAGCTTGCTGCAACCTCGCCAACAACTCCCACCAAGCATCAGGTTACATATCGATCTTCGTTGCCTCTCTTGACAACGTGTGCACCGCTTCAAAACTCGGGCATGCTATCAGATTTAGTTATTTTTACGCTTGCGGGTGTTCTTTTTTCTCATGCAAAAATTAATTTAGAAAAAGCAGCACCTTTTTACATGTTTCGTTCTTTTTGGATTGGTCTAGCTTTTAGTGCGCTCTATGCCATTATTGTTTATTGGTACCAAGGCCCTGAAGTTTTGTTGTGGGCTGCAGATGATTCTACCATGCCATCGGGTTTTTCCCCTGAAGTAAAGCAGGCCATTCACATATTTGTATCATACTTAATTGGTTATTTACTAGGCTCGCATGGACGCATGTATTCTTGGCTCATGCTTACTGGGGTTTATCTTGGTACAGGTTGGATTTTTTACGAACATATTCGACAAAATCCGTATGAGTATGAAAAGCTTTTTCCATTCCTTTTAAGCTTTTTAGGAGTTTGGATTGCTTCCATGCGAGTATCTTATGTCAATAAGCAAAAATACTATGAGCAGGGAAAAATTATTGCGCAGCTTTTTCATCCTGGTAAACAAAGAACAATGCAAGCGCTTGCAGAAGTCATTTTACCACCGGCGCCTGATTTGCGACCTATTTCAGGCAAAGATTTACCACTGGGAAGAGAATATTCCACGTTCTTAGCGAATGCCAACATTACACAAAGAATTGCTCACCGTGTTCTTACCGATGTTTTGCTTTGGTCTCCATTATTCACAAGCGGTATTCCACGGCGCCTGACAAAACTTCCTAGACAAAAACAAGAGGAAATTTTACAAAAGGTAGAAAATAGCAAAAATTTTTATATAAAAATTTCTTTATCCGTAATTAAAATGTATTTATATCAATTTTACTATGGACATCCCGAAGTCATGGATCATTTTCAGTATCAACCGGGCTGTCGCGGAGAATACAGAAAAAAGAAAACCTGGCAATCGGCGCCACAATCTAGAGGAGTTTTATATGGTACTGACATTTGAAGATTTTCCAAAAAATACACGCGTGCAGGCCGATGTAGCCATTATTGGATCGGGATGTGGTGGAGCTGTCATGGCTTATCATTTATCGAAAGCTGGATATGATGTAGTAATTGCAGAAGAAGGATCTTATTACACACCACAAGAATATGGCAAAATGCCGCCACCGGAAGCTTTGCATAAATTGTACCGTGATAATGGTGGAACATTGGCAATTGGCTCTTCGAAAAGTCCCGGAATTGCTATCCAACAAGGCCGCGCAGTAGGTGGTTCTTCTATTATAAACGGGGGAGTTTGTTTTCGTACTCCTCCTTTTGTGATTGACCATTGGCGGAATAAACTCGGGCTGACGGCATTTTCTCATGATGAATTAAACCGAGCTTTTGAGGAAGTGGAACATCACATTCATGTTAGAAAAATGCCAAAAGATTTAAACAATCCAGCGATTAAAAAATTAGCGAAAGCTGCTAAAAAGCAAGGATATGAAGGAGGCCAAATCAAGCGAAATGTAAAAGATTGTGATGGTTGTTGTAAATGTGTGTTTGGCTGTCCGCACCAAGCAAAACAAGATGTACTGCTTACTTATTTAAAAAAAGCACAAAAACATGGTTTGCGCATTTTTGCGAATTTAAAAATTCACAAAATCCATAAAAAGCGAGATATTGCCACCGGCATTTCTGGCACAGTACATCATCCGCTATCGGGAAGAAAGCTAGCTCATGTTCGGATTGATGCAAAACTTGTAATTGTCGCAGCTTCCGCGTTATACACGCCTTACTTATTAGCAAAGTCCGGTATTGGGAAAGCTTCTCGTGAGCTTGGCAAAAATTTAACTCTTCACCCCGCAGCCAGGGTCTATGCCATTTTTAAAGATAGAGTAGAAGGTTGGAAAGGGGCTTTTCAAAGCTATGCCATTGATGAGTTTCGAAAGGAAGGAAATCACTTAATTAATGTATTTGTGCCTTTAAATATGATGGCAGCTACTTTGCCTGGAGCAGGCATTCGAGGATATAAAATTTTAGAGGAGTTTCCCCGTTTAGGCCTTTTTGGGTCCATGGTTTCCGACTCCTCAAGAGGACGTGTATTTGGAACTCCCTGGGGCCCCATTATTTACTATGATATGAATGATCAAGATAAAGAAAAATTTATACGAGGGATAAAATTAGCTGGCAATTTATGGTTTGATGCCGGCGCACAAAAATTGTATCTTCCTTTTTTTCATCACTCTGAAATTAAAAGCCGAGATGAGCTCAATAAAATTAGCGTAAATACGGTTTCGCCTAAATTTTGGGAAGTAACAAGTGCGCATCCTATGGGAACCTGTAAAATTGGCAATGATCCGAAAACATCTGTGCTCGATCCTTATCACCGTGTTCATCAGTTTAAGAACTTGTATGTTACGGATTCTTCTTCCGTACCAAGCAGTGTTGCGGTGAATCCACAAATTACCATTATGGGAATGGCAACAAGAGCAGCATGGTATTTATTAGAGAACCCTGTCTGGAAAAAAATTTAAGTGGGCCTGCCAAAAGCAAAAAATGTACCTAAAGAATATATAGGCCGTTATCCTATTCCACCGGGTATTTCAGTGGAACAAATGAACGAAGCTATTTTAGATTTGCGCAATCACCCGGAGCGAAAATTTCTTCCGCTAAAAAAGAAATTGCAGTTTGCTTTGGGATCCAAAATTATGGAAAGATCGATTGTACTCACATACTTAAGCTGTAAGCAGAAATTTCATTGTGATGTAAAAACTCAAGAAATTTTAGATAATCCGAATCAGCAGTTTATTATTGCACTGTGGCATAATCGCCTTTTTTACACGATTTATTCTCTCCCCTTTTATGTGGCAATAAAAGGCCATAACATTTTAGCTATTATCTCAGAAAGTGACGATGCTGAATATATTGCGCGAGTAACGGAAATGTGGGGTGCTTTTACTGCTCGCGGATCTTCGACGCGCGGGGGTAAAAAAGCATTAAAACGCATTCTAAAATATGCAAAAATGGGCTTTTGTCCTTTAATTACACCAGATGGTCCGCGAGGACCAAAATATGAGGTAAAAGAAGGACTTCCTACCATTGCAAGACTCACGAAACTACCCATTGTCCCCATGTGTTTTGACGCCAATCGAAAGTGGGTTTTAAACTCTTGGGATCATTTTATTATTCCGAAGCCATTTAGTACGGTTGCCTTATCGTACGGGGAGCCAATCTACATCCCCGCATCAATGAGCATAAAAGAAGCTCAATCTTTTTTAAGACAAAAAATGATGGATCAAGTGGAATTCACAGAGAGATTGCTTAAAACGTAAAAAAGCCGATATTTTATTACTCTAACCCGCGGGCGGAATATTAAAATCATTTTCGTAAATAGCTTTTTTA
>RFJE01000195.1 GCA_003695005.1 Candidatus Hydrogenedentota bacterium
ATATTATATTCTTTACGGAAATAAACTTCCGGAAAAGCATGCATAAAAATAGCAAAGTACCCTAAAGAAGGGAGTACAAAAAGTACTGTAATCACCCGATGATACGCGCCAAGGGGGGAAAGGCTCGTGTAAGCAAAAATATACCCCGAAAGAAAAATAACTAGATTTAAAAAAGAAATTCCTAAATAAAGTGTTGGCCTAGATTTTTCTTTAAGCATTAAAAGGTAAGCCGCTAAAAGGCCTACCTGCATTACAATAATAATAGAAGTTACAGCAAAATAAGTAAAATACATATTACCCTATTTTTTGTGCTTCAATTTTCTCCATAAATGTTTTAGCTATTTTATTATCGGCATCGAGCGCTAAAACATTTCGCAAAACTTCTTCTGTTTTATCAAGCCGATTTAACAGAAAGTAAATATCAGCTAAATTTAAAAGAAAACGAATATTCTTTGGCTCTCGAAGAGTAACGCGCCTTCCAATGGCAAGAGCCTTTTCGTAATCTCCGCTCATTTTATAGGCGTAGGATGCAAGATACATAAACTCATTATCGGCGGGCATTTTCTCTCCATATTTTTCTGCATAGAGAGCTGCTTTTTCGTAGTCTTTTTCCTGCATGCAGTATCGAGCTAAATCATTGTATAAACGGGGCGAATTTTCAAATTCAGCTAAATGTTCTTCTAAATACTGAATTGCTTGTTTAGCTCCCTTTTCTTTATGAATGATCCGAGCTTCCTCTACAATTTTTAAAGCTGCATCTTCTTTACTTTGCTCTTCCTGTTTTTGCTGTGGTTGGTATGTTACAGATAAGAGAGAAAAATCATCGGTCAATTCGCCTGTACTTTTAATCACTTCGAAGATTTTTTCAATATCTCCCTCTCCTTTTTCAACATGCTTTAAAAATAAAGTTTCATCCTCGTTAATGATGCGAACCCCTTCTTCGGATGTACCTAGTAAAATATCATCGCGCCCATCGGATCCTAGAATTAAAGTATCCCCCGGCTCCATTTGGAATGTCCGTACAAAAACTTGACCATCGGGGCGTAAATCCCTCCATTTAAATTCATCGGCAAAATTTGGCTGTGTACCGAGTTTACGAAATAGCATTTCATTTTCAATAAAAGAAGCCTTGCCATCACGGTAGAGCACTGTCCATGGGTGCTCTGCATTTATAAAATAGGTAAATCCTGTTTCTTCCTCCGTAAGGCCAAAAACAAGACTCACTAACATAGAACCATTAAAAGCCTCAAATACCTTTTGAAGTTCTACAAAGGCTTCCCGTAACCATACTTCGGGATAAACTTTTTGCTCGTGAACATGCAAATGTGTTCTTTCAATAATGGAAGAAAAAACAGCGCCTAGTACTAATGCTCCGCCTGCCCCTTGGATAGACTTACCCATAGCATCGGAATTTAAAAATACCACATATTTTTTCCCACGCAGAGTGATAGTATTGGCCATATTTAAGTCACCGCCAATTTCCTTTTTCCATTTACGAAACTCAAACTCTTTCTTTTGTTTTACAAAGCTTTTCACAATGGCATTTTTACTTTGAGCGTAGTTTTTACCTAATGGCTCAAGCAAAAGAGATGTTAAGAAATAATCCCCATCTTGCTGTTTTTTTAAAGCCTGTACCTTATCTAGCGTCTCTTGCAATTCTTTTGTTCGCTCTTTCACTTTTTCTTCTAGACCTTCGGCATACTCTTTTAATTTTGCTTGTGCTTCTCGAATTGACTGCACCATCGAATTAAATGATTCCGATAAATAGCCAATTTCATCTTGCACATGCACAGCAATCACGGTATCTAAATTGCCTTCGCGCACTTTACGCACACCTGCTAATAAATCGTTCAAAGGTGTAATTAAAGACCCCTGAAAGAAAAGGGGAAATAACGTTAAAATAGCTAAAACAATAAAAATTAAAATCCCTGCTAATTTTAATGAGCTTGGATGCATAAAAGCGCGATAATCCGTATATTCATATCCCACTTCATGAACGAGTTTTTTTACAGGGTCATAATGCATAAAAGCAACATAATGGTGCCTACCATCTTTACTTTTTCTATATAAACGCGTTCCTGCTTTTTGAACCGGCGCAATAAAACGTAGAATTTCTTTTTTTAGTTGTGCTCCTTTTGATTCTGCAGTAGTTAAATACTGAACAATTTCTTTTCGAAATTGATAACGGGGGATATTGTCTTTACTATTTGGCTCCGGCCATTCCGACTCCGCAAACTTTTTAACTTCTTCCACGGTAAAATCTTCATCTCGAATAAATTCTAGCTTATTAGACTTTACGAAATTTTCATCGTTTAATTCATCAATTAAATTTAAAACAGCCTTTTTCAGCTCTTCCCCTCGCAAATCTTCGTGCTGTGCCATAAATGCTTTAAGAGCTTTTTCATAAGCCGGAAACGGTGATTCCAATGCTGTCATTTTTTCAATGATTTGGTTTCGAATGTCTTTTCCATGAAGAGCATTTAAGTCTTCCCATAGAGCTGTGTTAAAAATTTCTGCTTTGTAAAAGTCAAAATCAACATTAGTGCCTTTTTTATGGAAGATAACTTCTACTTTTCTATCATCTGCATTTAAATCTAAACGTGCTACATAGCGAACTTCTTTAGCCAACTGTTCTTCTGACAGACGGATTGGTGGTAATGTCTCTTCCATGCTATCTTCATCAGAAAATTCTGCATCTTTTAAGTCGGCATACGATGGCAGGCCTTTTAATTTTAACTCATAAATACTACGCACTTTCTCGTTCATTAAAGTATCAAACGAGTGCTCGCGCATGGTTAAAAAAAGCCACGCGAGACCTTGCATCATAAAAAGTACCGTAACAATTGTAATACCTACAATCTTTGCCATGAAGGTCGTTTTATCTTTTGTTCCGTTAATATACAAAATCGTAACGAGAAAAATTCCCGATACAAAGAAGATAACTGTAAGAGTTAAATGCGTACCTCTATCTAAAGCACCAATTCGACTTTGGATATTGGTAAAGAAGGGAACCACCGCAGTCAGTCCCATACCAATTAAAATTCCAATTAAATACCCCTTCTCTTTTCCTTTAAAC
>RFJE01000196.1 GCA_003695005.1 Candidatus Hydrogenedentota bacterium
ATCTTACAATATATTTTAGAATGATTGCAATCGGGCTGCCTGCTCCTGCTTCTAAATCGTGCATTGCTTTTTGTCGGAGGGCTTCGTAAACAGTAGCTTGTTCGTACGGCATTTCTACAAAATAATGTTGCTCGGTTTTTGGGGGTAAGTCTTTTAAGACTTCGTCTTTTTTACGTCGTAGTATAAAAGGAGCAATCCGCTTGGCTAATTGACGATTTGTTTCGTCAGTAGGGCGGGAGTCAAAATATTTTGTAAAAAGTTTGCGTCCCCCTAGAAGTCCAGGAACAATAATATTAAAAATTGCCCATAAGTCCATGGTATAATTCTCTAAAGGAGTTCCCGTTAATGCAAAAAAGCGTTTTGTTTTCAGTTTGGCGACTGCTTTATAGGCTTTTGTATTCGGATTTTTAATCGCCTGCGATTCATCAATAAAAACAGAATCCCAAGAAACGTGGTGCAAAGCCTTTGTTTTATCGGCAACTAAAGTGCCGTACGTAGTTAAAACAATATCACATTTTTCAATGCCTTCTTTTGTCCGGTTTGCACCATGCCACATGTAAGTTCGAAGAAAAGGACAAAATTTTTCCACTTCTCCTTTCCAAACATAAAGAGCTGCCACTGGAGCTACGACTAAAAATTTTTTTGAACGATCTTGTTTTTGAACCGTTGCTATTAAAGATAAAACTTGAACGGTTTTCCCCAATCCCATATCATCGGCTAGAATTCCGCCAAATTCATTTTTATATAGGTGGTACAAAAAGTTTAATCCCTGCTTTTGGTATGGCCTTAATTTTGCTTTAAATTCTTTCGGTGGATTGATTCTTTCGTATTTTGACTCTTGCAAAACTTGCATTTTCTTTTGGAAGGCTTGTAAATCTTTTGTATATTTTAACTCATATTCTTTTTCGAGTTCTAATGCAATTAAGCTTGCTTTGCTAATGTTCGTTATTTTTCCTTTTTTATCAATTTTTGCACCATGTAGTTGCAGCTTCTGAAGAAAGGCATCTAAACCAGTATTAGCTAGTAAAACCACACGATTATTTTTCAGTTTTACATACTCGCGGTTGGCATAATAAGCATCTAATGCTAATTCTACATCTTCTTGTGTAAACCCGGGAATTTGTAGGAGAGCCTCAAACCAGTTATCAATTTGTCCAGGCCGTATTTCCATTTGAATCGTTGTTTTAGAAACAAGATCTTTTACTTTCGGATCTAACTGAATGATTGCCCCTAATTCAATAAGCGGGATTAAAAATTGCTTAAAAATACTTTTTACCCGATTTGGCGAAATTTCTGTTTGCATTTCTTCTAAACGAAATCGGATTGTCTCTCGAGCTTTTCTTCGCAATCTATACTCTTTTGCTTTTTTTCGTAGTAGTAAAATGTGATATGAGATTAGCTCTACATAATAACCAGTTCCATGCACTTTATTTAGAATACTCTCTTCTTGATCGGCTAAAAATAAATCGGGAGTTGTTCTATCAAAAACCTTTTTCCTTCCTTTATTGGTATCTTCTTTTTCGGCGTACGCGGGTAATCCTTCCTTTACGGGACTATGCAAATATCTTTGCTGTGCTTCAATAATTTCATCAATGACTTTTCGTTTTTTAGCATAGCCATAGCGTAGCCTAAGCTTAACTCCCATTTGCTTCCCATACGGCTGTGGTAAAAATTGTGCCACTAAAACACAGTGCCGTGCCGTATGATTTAAAATATAGCGAACTTGTTCTTTTGTTAGGTACGAATTTCGTGGGTTTGCTATAAAATCTTTCACAAAACTAAAAAAGGGTTGCCAAGAACCGCTAAAATGAATTAATGCCGACTTTTTTTCGGAAAAGTACGGAGTGATTGTTTTTGTCTCGGGATTGTACGATGCGCCCACAAATCCACTTGGAGTATAAAGTGGTTGCGTACGCTTTTCTTTTGCCCAATCATCATAATAATCGGCAACGAGTGCAAATGGTTTGCGAAAACTTAAAGACTCTTTTTTTATTTTTGCTAGCAAATATGGGGATACTTGCTTTGCTTCTTCTACGGTAATTTCATTACCTTCTTTATCGATAAATCCAGTTTGTAAACTTTCTTCTCGCATAAAATGATAATAAAAAAAAGCGTAATTTAAATCGAGTTTGCTACAGTCAGGCAAATCTTCTAGCATAGTATACAAAATTTCGTCGTAAGAAGGTTGTAGTTTTGTAAAGTCTTCGGCTGTGGTAACAGGATGCCAGACACCTTGTCTATCTTGGGTAACTGGCACACAAATAAGTTTCTCTTCTTTTGGCAAAATTAAAAAGTAAAGACGGCCATAATATTTTTCATTTACAAGAGACTGCTCATAACTGTCGATAGCGGCTAATGCAACAGCAACAATGTGTTTACAAGGATAATGGTGAGACCAGCAAGTGCAAGAGCAATCCCCTTCCTCTGTAATTTGGACTTCGTAAGAGTCAGTTCCCTGTACTTCCGCTTGGATAAAGGTAGGAGAAATAATTAAGTCGGTTACTGCCCCATTGGCATAATATTCTCTGCCGAATCGGGCAGAGTATCCATTGGCACTATTGAGTACATAGCGCAGAATAGAAAAACTAAAATCCATAGACCCTATATAAATAAACGATTTATTTTGTATAGTACTTTGTTCTTTACGGTTGCCAGCAAGCCAACCCTCATTTCAGGAGTTCTTTTTTTAAGTCTTTCAGTACGCCAACCATAACTGTTTTTTTAATTAAGTTGATAAGGAAGTTAGGGGCAAAGAAACCAGGATCTACATCTAGGGCATAAAAGGCATGGCATTCCTTTTCGGATTTTGGTTTCACATAAAAGTGACCAGATACATGTTCAATATCCCCACGCACAAAATCCCATGACATTTTTAAGTTGTCATGATCAATGGAGTAGTCAAGGGTGTAGCGAAATTTACGGATAACCACATCTGCTACAAATTCGACACGCGGGGTGATGTGATGTGCTTTTTCCATGTTTACCTCGCAAATGGCTGTTTGCCAATGAATGTAGGATGGAAAATCACACATTTTTTGAAATGCTTGTTCTGCCGACACTGGGATTTCTAATGACACTTGCTCTTGGATTAACTGACTCGATTGTTTATGCATTGTACCATGATAGCAGGATACAGTCTGTGCGTCAACTCTCACATATTTTATTGTAAGCCAGCAATTCGCCGTGAGGGACAGCAATAAGGCGTTTCAACGTATCGCTGCTTAAAATGCCTTAAAAATATATACAGCACCACGGTCTTCCGTAGCGGATGGATCGGTACCCCCATTGCTCCCATCCATATTAGTGATAGAATTTTGGTCGCTGTCTTCGAAGTATGCTCCCACCACAATTGTTGACCCGCTAATAGCAACGGAATTGCCAAATTGGTCATCAAAGCTTGCATTGGAAGCTTTTAAGTACGCATCTTGAATCCAATTGCCACTTGCATCCCGCTTAAACACATATACCGCCCCAGAATCGGTCAGACCATTTGCTGCTGCAGCGCTCCCGTCGGTATTAGTGATAGAAGATTGATTGTCATCTTCCCAATATGCCCCAACCACAATCGTGGAACCACTGATGGCAACTGACTTACCAAAGAAGTCATTTGTTTCGGCATTGGAAGCTTTTAAGTAAGCATCTTGAATCCAGTTACCACTGGCATCCCGCTTAAAAACATAAGCGGCACCAGAGTCAGTCACAGTATTATCTGTCGAGGCACTACCATCGGTATTGGTGATAAAAGTTTGGCTGCTATCTTCTGCGCATGCCCCTGTGACAATCGTCGATCCGCTAATAGCGACAGATTGACAAAAGAAGTCATTGGTATCTGCATTGGAAGCTTTTAAGTACGCATCTTGAATCCAGTTGCCGTTTGTATCCCGCTTAAAAACGTATAACGCACCCGAGTCCCCTACTGTGTTATCTGCTGAGGCACTCCCATCGGCATTTGTGATAAAGGTTTGGTTGCTGTCTTCGTTTGGTGCCCCTACTACAATGGTGGATCCACTAATCGCAACAGAGTTGCCAAATGCGTCACTTGTATCTATATTGGAAGCTTTTAAGTACGCATCTTGAATCCAGTTGCCGCTTGCATCCAGTTGAAACACATATACAGCTCCACGATCTTCCGTGGTGGATGGATCGGTACCTCCACTGCCCCCATCGGTATTGGTGATAGCCGTTTGGTTGCTGTCTTCGTATGGTGCGCCCACGACTATGGTGGAACCACTTACAGCCACGGAATAACCAAATTGATCATTTGTTCCGGAATTCGATGCTTTTAAGTATGCGTCTTGAATCCAGTTACCGCTCGCGTCCCGCTTAAACACATATACAGCCCCACGGTCTTCCGTGGTGGATGGATCGGTACCTCCACTGCCCCCATCGGTATTGGTGATAGCCGTTTGGTTGCTGTCTTCGTATGGTGCGCCCACCACGACGGTGGATCCACTTACAGCCAGGGAATAACCAAATTGATCATTGGTTCCTGAATTAGATGCCTTTAAGTAAGCATCCTGTACCCAATTAGTGTCGCTACTGCATTGTATTTGAATGTTGGTTACATCTGCTCCGGCAACTGTACCTTGGTTGTCTTGGATTTGACAAACTTGACTGATAGGATTGGTTTTTACACTTACATCATATACTGATCCATTAGCTAGCCCTGTAGAAAACGAAAAGCTGCCATTCCCTGTAATTGTTAAATCATCGGAACCATTATTTTGCAAAACCAAGGTTCCGGAAAGACCGGAAACTGTGCCTCCAATCGTATACGTTACTGTGACATCTTCCTGCATTGTATTCTGCTTGTTTTTACTCTTCTCGTCTGTAAAATACTGACCGTAGCCACTACATTGCCAAAGAGGGGCAAAGAGAAGCAAGCATATAGTACCTATAGAAAAAGAATATACTCTCCATGTTATACTCATTTTTCCATAAATCTCCTAAAATGATTTATAATTTACCTATCAACATCTTTTTTACAATTATGTAAATTTATAAGCCAAAGGGCCAAAAACCTTAACGTTGTAAAGCGTTTTTAAGCAACACAAGCAGCTAAAGACAAAAAACGTGCTAGACAGTCTGTCAAAGGTATTAAAAGTGCACCCGTTCCGAAATGCTGCCTTAGCTCAATCGGTAGAGCAACTGACTTGTAATCAGTAGGTTGGGGGTTCGACTCCCCTGGGCAGCTAAACGGGCAGGTTCCCGAGCGGTCAAAGGGGGCAGACTGTAAATCTGTTGGTTAATCCTTCGGAGGTTCGAATCCTCCCCTGCCCAAAATTTTCTTTTCAGCGTCACCTTAAAATAAAAATAAATCCAATGTCGGAACAAACGGATATTGCTACTTATCCAAAAGAAGAAGCAATTGTCCGCGAAATAAAAACGGGGAATTTCCAACAGGTCGAAAAATTAGCTGAGGAATGGATTCAGCAACTTCCAATTGAAAAAGAAAATTCCGAGGAAAAAAAATTAGCCGAAGAAGCTTTTTATTATGCGCGCTTTTTTTTAAATCGAAGTGAGCGACTTTCTATGATTCACCGTGGTCGAGAGCGAGCCAATTTATTTCGTGAGTATTTGCGACAGTTAAGAGAGTTAAGGGAAGAAAATAATTTTATTCCGCATTCCCCCTTTTGGCAAGCCATGAAGCTCTATATTTACCAAAATATTGCAGAGTCCTTATCGAGTGTCTTTTCTGGTCAGCAAGCTTATAATTTAGATACGGAAGAGCAGCTTATTTTTGCAGAAAGCTTAATTGAAATTGGCAGTTTAAAACAGGCATTAGATGCGCTTGCTTTTTTTATTAAAATGCATCCGCGTAATGCACGCGCTCGTCTTCTTTACGCGTATGTTTACTTTTTATTAGGCAATGAAAAAGAGTTTTTAAAGCAATTTCGCGAAGCTTTATTTTTAAATCCGGATGTGCTCGATAAAAACACTCATCGCATTCCGGAAGGAACTCTTCGCAAGCTGTATGATTTTGTTTGCGAGCAAACAGAAAATCCCCGTGTAAGGTATCGCTCGTATGCTTTGCTTTTAGAGGTACAAAAAATTTATTCTGACCATCGGATTCTTTCTAAAAACGAAGCTTTAAAAGTTCAAACAGAGTTTTTTCGGTTATACGATGAGTATAAAAAACAGCCCGAACGCGAAGATGAACTTTTACCAAGACTCTTACACTTTTTAATCTGGCTAATTTTATACTTTCGGGGAACAAAAAATTTTGATAAAGCAGAAGAGTTTCGATTAAGAATGGTGGATTTAGATATGCATACTTGGGAAACCTTTTACAAAAATCATTTAGAATAATATGAAGATAGTGATCCTCGCTCTGATTATTTTATTGATTGCTATTTTTTTGTATTGGCTTGTTTTAAAGATTCTGTTTTCCGAAAAAGATACCTATTCCCGCATTCTTACCTTGCAAACCGACAATGTACCACTAACTTGTTTTGTATATGAGCCTACGAAAAAGCTTAAAAAAACTAAAAAAACACCCGTTATTCTAGTGCATGGCATTGCGTCGAATCATCGATTTTTTCAGTTAGGGAAAGACCAAAGTTTTATTACTACTCTTACGCAAGCAGGTTACTGCGTCTATGCCATTGATTTAAGGGGTTTTGGTGCTTCTCGAAAATATGCCCGTAATGATGTAAGCTTAAATCAACTAGCCGAAGATTCTAAAAAATGGATTTATGCTGTTTTACGAGATTTTTACTCTTCCGACATACCTAATAAGAAAAAAAAGAAAGTGATTTGGATTGGACATTCTCTTGGTGGAATTGTATTAACACTTGCTTTTAAGAAATATCCAAAACTCAATAAAAGGGTTCGAAAGTTTGTTGCGATTTCTGTGCCAATGTCCCCGCCAAGTCCCGAACACCCCGCGTTTCTTTTTGCTAAAAAAATCCCGCTAATGCTAAAATGGATTCCTTTAAAACTATTCGCTCTTTTTACAGCCCCGTTCGTAAGCCCTTTCCAAACAGCCTATGATTTTCTTAGCACCACTACTAATACAGTGGGTACAAAAAGACTTCGCCGTCTTTTAGCGAATGCTATTTCAGACATTCCTTCTTTACTTATGAAAGAGCTTTTGCACTGGGTTTATACGGGAACAATTCACGAAGTAAATGCGTTTTCGCCTCTTTCACAATACATCACTTGTAGAACTCTTTTTATCACAGGCCGTTTAGATTTAGTTTGTGATCCGTGGACACTATCACAAGATGTAAAATTAGCAGCCACGAAAAAGAAAAAGAAAAAATTAGTGATAGCATCTCGTAAGCAAGGCTTTTCCAAAGATTTATGTCATACCAGTATCATCCATTCTGATTGTGCAAGACGTGAACTTTATCCCTTCATTTTAGAATTTCTTTCTTCTAAAAAAGAAAGCTGATGGTAAATGGTTTCCATTTTAGGGGCGTGTATATTTTGCCTATTGGCAATTCGTAACGGTTCGCCTAAAATGGCCTCTACTTCCATTGGCCGATGATTTTCAAAGTCTAAAAGCATCGAAGTTTTATATGGCTTCATTTTGCGGGTTTTGTCTAACATGTCTTCAATGAAATCATCGGAAATGCTATGGCCTTCGGCATTAGCAATTTGTTTGGTTTCTTGCATTAAATCTCTGCAAAGTTGCACTGCGTGTTTTGAATTCATCATTTCTTCAGTAGAAGCTTGTAAAATAACGGAAAGTGGATTAAAAGGAATATTCCAAAATAGTTTTTGCCATCTTGCTTTTCGTAAATTCTCCGAAACTTCCACAGGAACAGATACGCTCTCGAAAATATCGGCAAGTTCTTTTGCAATGCTTTTTTCCTTTCCATACGGCGCTAGCACTAATCGACCATAGTCTAAATGGTGAATGGCTTGCTGGTCTCGAAAAACACAAACAAAAGCAAGCCCACCAATCAAAGGATTCGAGGGAAATAAACTGTGAATTTTTTCATCATTGCCAATGCCATTTTGCAACAGCACAAGGACACTACTTGCTTTCCAAACAGGTCGGATTAAAGAATTATAGTCAATTTCCGGCAAAGCTTTTACTGTAATCAAAATAATATCAGCAGGCGACATTTTAGTAGGGGAATCAAAAATTTCCACTTCCATGTCTTCTTTGCCCCAGATACTATCCACTTCTAGTTTTCGAATTCCTGCCATGGTACGGCTCTGGTATTGAACTTTTAACCCTGCTTTTTGCAGTCGGCTACCATATAAAAGCCCAACAGCGCCTGCTCCTATCACCGCTACTGTTTTTTCCACAGTTTCGAATTTCATTTAAGATGTGCTGTGTAAAGGATTCTATCGTAAGGCTTAGCGGGTAAGCGCTTATTGATTCCCTATAATTTATGAGGGGGGACACCCCCTCGCTCCAAAATCGTAGCCGCTCGGCTAGTTTTGCACAGGATACGAATTTGTATCCTTGCAGAATAGCAAGAGATTAGAATTGTTCGTCCTCCATCCTGTCGGCCGTATCCTCACTACGATTTTTCCGCGACGTCCATGGATGGACTAGTGGCCCGCTCGCCGTGCGCGCTCG
>RFJE01000197.1 GCA_003695005.1 Candidatus Hydrogenedentota bacterium
AAGAATCCTCATCATCTATATCCAGGACTTAAGCTTCGTTATTAAAGAAAGGTAGCCAGGATTCAATTTTAATGCCACGAGATGCTTTTAATAGCACATGAGCAGGTAATGTTAATTCTTGTTTCCAAGCTTTAAAAATCGATTCACGATCTTTTTCTTCTATGTCTACTAAAAACAAATGTTGATTTCCATATCCTTTGGCAAAAGCTTCTCTTGCTTCTTGCGACCCTTCAAAAAGGACAGGCTTAAAATGAGCGGCTCTTACTATACGGCCAAGTTCTTCGTGCATGGCTTTTGATTGCTTCCCTAACTCTAGCATTTCCCCAAGAATGGCCGCTAAAGATTCGGTTTTGTTTGTAATGGCTAACAAGGTTTCTATTGCAGCACGAAAAGAATTTAAGTTTGCATTGTAAGAGTCATCCCAAAGGGTAATTTGCTTTTCCATTTCTTTTTTTATCATCCTGCCGGCAGGGGGTTGAAATTCTCGCATTCCTAAAAAAAGCTGTTCCGGATTCCAACGGATAAAATCATATTGTTCGGAAGCAAGTTTTACGGTAGCTAAAGCCAATAGAAAATTTTGCATTTGGTGTTTGCCTAAAATCGGTAGTAAATACCGTTTGCCTTTGTAAATGAGTTCTGTACCCTGTTTTTTATGATCCTGTATAGTGTTAAACTGAATCTGATTTTGGAAAAAAGCATTATCCACGACAATGGCTGCAGGAAAGAGATCTTTGGCATAGGATTGTAATGCAGGGGGAATAATCAAATTGCCCTGTAAACTTTTTGTAATAGAAAACTTCTCTTCGATAATTTCTTGGAAACTATGGAAGTTTCCAATGTGGCCTTCCGCGATGCTTGTAATAATAGCAAAGTGTGGTTGGATAATTTTGGATAAAACAGCAATTTCTCCTTTCCGATTCATACCGGCTTCACAAATAAGCACTTTTGTGTTTTGATTCGCCGATAATATGGTATAAGGAACGCCATAAAAATTATTTAAATTTTTTTCTGTGGCATGTACAGAAGAAGGATTCTCTACAGCATGCTGAAATAAAAAACGCAGGAATTCTTTTGTGGAAGTTTTGCCATTTGTTCCGGTTACAGCGATGCGAATGGCATTTAAGGACTTTGCTTTTTCATAAGCTAATTTTTGTAAAAATTGTAAGGTATCCTCGACATGAATTACCTGTGTATTGTCTGAATCGGGGATTGGTTTACAGACAATAATGCCGGCAGGTTTTTTTAAAAGAACTTCCGGAATAAACTCATGAGCATCATACTTTTCGCCTACAAGGCAAAGAAAAAAATCTCCTGCCTGCACCTTCCGAGAATCTAAACTTAAATTTTGAAGTGTGATGTCATTGCCGGAAACAGGTTTTAAAGAGATATTAAGGTTTTCGAATCTCATTTGTTATCGTACTTCATGCTGGCTAGTAGTTTTGTAGCAACTTCTTTATCGGAAAAATGAATTGTTTTATCTTTTAAAATTTGGTAATTTTCATGACCTTTGCCGGCAATCACTAAAACTTCCTGTGGCCCGAGCAAAGTTAAGCCCGTATGAATGGCTTTATCTCGTTCAAACACCACAATAAAATTCGAACCTTTCATTTCTTGTTTAATATCATTCACAATACTTTGCGGGTCTTCGTTACGGGGATTGTCATTTGTAATGATAGTGAAATCGGCCATGCGGTTGGCAATTCGACCCATTAAAGGTCTTTTTTCTTTATCGCGATTGCCCCCACAGCCAAAAACAAGGATGATTCGGATAGGATTTAATTCAGCAACAGTTTCTAGTAAATTTTGCAGTGCATCCGGTGTGTGCGCATAATCAATGACAATATGACGACCTTGCGGTCCTTTTATCACTTCCATGCGACCTTCCGGTGCAGACAGTTTTTGCATATAAGGTAAAATTTCATCGGCTTCGAATCCTAAAAGAAGAAGCGCTAAAAAAGCAAAGGCAAAATTCTCTAAATTAAATCGCCCTAAAAGTGACGTTTTTAACTTGTATGTTTTTTGTGCCCAGATAAGAAGAGCTCTATACCCATTCCACGAAGGTCGTATTTGCGTAAGTTTAGCATCTCCCTCTTCTCCTACAGTAATTACAGGAAAAGGGGGGGATAAACTTTTTATTTCCTTCGCGAGCCGTTTCCCATACGAAGTATCCGTACCAATAATAGCTCCATAAACTGCTTTTGGATACTTACGGGCAATTTCGAGCAATCTTAAAAAAAGAATTTTTTTTGCTTCATAGTAAGATTCCATATCTTCGTGATAGTCTAAATGGTCTTGTGTTAAGTTTGTAAAAATGCCTAAATTAAATTCCACACCTTCTAAACGACCCTGCCATAATCCATGGCTACTTGCTTCTAAAATAGCATAAACGGCTTTTTTCTTAAGGGATTTTTCCAACAATTGGTGCATAGAAATGACATCGGGGGTAGTTAAGCCTAAATCTTTTTTTTCCCGCCCTAAAGAAAATCCTAATGTTCCAATGTATGCAGTCTTTTGTTTAAGTTTTTCTAGGGTTTGTTGTAAAAAAAGAGCTGTGGTTGTTTTCCCATTTGTTCCTGTAATGCCAATGACCTCTAAACTTTTCGAAGGGTCTCCTAATAAAAAACTAATTGTCTGACCTGCAATTTTCCGAAAGTGTAAGCCAAAAAAAATTGGCAAATTCGAAGAAAACCTATCATCCTCTAAAATTTCTTTTTTGTGACGAATATCTACAAAAACTGCAGAAGCCCCTTTTTCAAGCGCCTCAAATAAAAAATCTTTTCCTGATACATGCGTGCCGTCATACGCAAAAAAAGCAGAACCTTTGCTTACTTTACGACTATCTAATACAGGCTTTTTAATTTCCACACTACTTTTTTTAAAACTTGTATCCCAACCTAGTCGTAACCATTGAGCTCGGCGAAAAATCATGGATGCCACACCATTTCCCACGCATGAGATTGATTGGAATAATAAAAAAGCCGCTTGCGATTGAATGAAAAATCATGTTTTAAGTATATTTGTATAGCAGAATGATTGAATTCTTCCACTTCTAAAAAAATTGTTTTTTTAAGCTTTTGTAATTCTTTTAAAAGGAAGCTCGCACAACCTTTTCGGCGATACGGCTTTAGAATTCCAATTTTTAATAAATCAATATGATCCATTTGGATGCATAGGCAAAACCCTGCTACTTGGTTGTGATAGAAAACTTCGAGAATAATGTAATTTGGATTTTGTAAATAACTGTTCCACTCTGCTTTTGTAAAGACGCCGTGTATGCTGTCTTTAAATATTTCATTATCGAGATGGTGTAACATATATGGCGATTTAGCGCTTTGTACAGCTACTTCTGCTAAAACTTGATTCATTTTACTGAAAGAAACTCGCCTAAATAACGTACTTTCCTTTTAACATGTTTTGGTTTCCCTTTCGACATTTGTAAGGTGTCCCAAAATCGTGTGCAAATTAAATCGCCTTTGCGAGCAATGACTTCATCCCATTTTTTTTGAATCATTCGTTGGTGCGCGCTAGGAAATAAAAAGGAAAATATGGCACTGTCGCTCGCAGGGTTTTGTTTTTCCATGCTTGGATACGATGGCACTTGTGCTGCATACGATTTCTCGTGTTTAGTATAAGCTTCCTTTAGCTTGCGATTTTCATAAGAAGAAAATAAAAGCTGAAAATTACTTATTTCAAGATGTGGCAATTCTTCATGCCATAGAGATTGTGCTTGCGAATTTTTTACCACATCTAAAATAGATGGTAATTCTTCTAATGCCCACGCCAGTGCAGGATCTTGACAGACATAAAAAGCAGTCTTTCCCGTTAAGTTAGCAAGTTGCTTTTTAGCATCATCCCATAAGCCTAATTCATAAAGCTCTAAAGTATGAAGCGATTCCGGAAACATGCTAATCATATCCGGATACTTGGCTTGCAAAAATTCATAAGCTTTTACGACAACAGACGGCTTATGTACAATGGCATGCGCATCGGGAATAAAAACTCGGCTTCCTTCGGGAATTTCCTGCAAAGAAAGCGCATTGATTTTTTTGGCTACCTTTGGCCAGTGGCTTAAAATTTCATCACGCTCTATTTTTAAGGCTTCCTGCCCTTTCTGCACAAAAGACGAAGTCGGAAACTGATGTCTTCCCGAAATTAAAGCTTCGCTTACCGGAATCCCATGAATACAATGCGTTGTACAAAGATTACAATTCGTGCAATACCAAAGTAATTCTCGCCATTCATTTTCTGCCGCTTTCCCCTGTGCGAGTTTTCCAAGCGCAGTCATTTTCATAAACGGGGTATAAATTTCGTTTTTTTCTGCTTCTGCCACCGGACAAGAAAAGCGGCACATGTTCATACAAAACCGGCAGGTTTCCGTATATTCCAATATGGACTTTTTCATGTTTCTTTTTTGAAAGTGGATTGGTTTCGTCAACGGAATTAAACATTGATACATGCTGGTACTGCAGGAAGACTTGACAATGTATAAGCAGCTTACACTTCTTCGCTATGATTGAGGTAAAAAACCTTACCCGAAAATTTGGTGATGTAGTGGCAGTAAATCATTTTTCCTTTCGTGTAGAAAAAAACGAAGTTGTTGCATTATTAGGGCTCAATGGTGCAGGCAAAACAACGACATTACGCATGTTAACCGGATATTTATCCCCTACTGAAGGGAGTATTACCATTGATGGCTTTTCTAGTGAGTCGGATCCGCTAGAAATCAAAAAAAGAATTGGCTACTTACCCGAAAAACCTGCTTTTTATCCACAAGCAACGGTTCGAGAATTTCTAACTTATTTTTATAGATTGCGCAAAAATACACGAGATAACGAAACAGACGCTGTTCAGTTGGCGATGGAGAAAACAGACTTAACGGATCGTGCGGATCAAAAAGTAGGTACTTTATCTGCGGGATATAAAAAAAGAGTTGGAATTGCGCAGGCCATTGTTCATTCACCAAAAATTTTAATTTTAGATGAGCCAATCACCGATTTAGATCCCCTTCAAATTGTAGAAATTCGAGAGCTTATTAAAGAGTTAAAAAAAGAACACACCATTTTGCTGTCGAGTCATATTTTATCAGAAGTTGGTCAAGTAGCCGATAGATACCTTTTTTTAAGGGAAGGTGTTTTAGTGGCAGAAGAAACCCAACAGAGCTTGCACGACAAGGTTCACTCTGTACAAAAGTATAAACTCAAAGTAGAAGCCAAAAAAGAACCCATAGACTTGTACGAAAAATTAAAAGAAGTAGCCATCTCGGTAGAAAGCAAGGCTTTAGAAAATAATGTTTATGAGTTTATTTTAGAGGCAAAAGAAGATATTCGTCCGAAAGTTGGTAAGTTTGTATTAGAAAGTGCATATAACTTATTAGCATTAGAAACCGAAGGTCAGGATTTAGAAAAATACTTTTTACAAATTACGAGTAATGCTTCCTAGATTTACTTTCTTCGTATTCTTTCTTTTTTTTGCATGCCAGAAAAAAGAAATTTTATACAGGCCAGAGCCACCTGTCAAAGATAATCTTTGGCTTAACGAAAACACTTTGCAGATATTAGTGATAGGAAATCCCCCCAAGGAAAAAATGCCTGCTGTTTATAGGAGAGAAAAAGCATGCAGCAATGCAAAAGGAAATATCATCCCCCACTTAACAAGTTTGTATGCAAAAGCAAACACAGCGCAAGTTCAAACGAAA
>RFJE01000198.1 GCA_003695005.1 Candidatus Hydrogenedentota bacterium
CCAATTTCCTTACGAAGACAGGTATCCCGACAGGGCACTTTTTAAGCCATTGTCGTATCCCCTTGTAAAAGAGATTCATATCGATAGAGAGGAAAATGAATATTGGACATCTTCTTATGAGCTACCAAAACTAGCCGCTGGATTTTATTTACTCGAAGCTTCGCAAGGCAACCATATTGCGTTTGCCCCTTTTTTAGTCAGTGCCGTTGTTCTCGGGGTTCATGAAAGTCCAAAGAAAGCCTTAATTTTTGCACATGACGTCTTAAAAGAAAGACCGGTTCAACATGCTAAAGTCTATATGTTTGATAATAAAGGAGGCAGTAAAGACAAACTGAAGTACATTACATCGAAATCTTTTTCGGGGATGACGGTGTGGCAGAAAAAAGAAATAGGAACGGCCAAAACCATTTACTTGTTAAAAGCGGGCAATCAATATGCATTGTCGGATATGTACTACTACACCTATGGGTCAACCGATAGCATACGATCTGTCTTTATTACCGATCGGCCTGTATATAGACAGGGCAATTTAGTACAAGGGAAAGTTATTTTGCAGGATCACAGAGGAGGAGTGAATTCTCCGGCCAGTGGTAAATGGAAGTTAACTTTAAAAGCTCCAGGGAATACACCACTGAAAACTTGGGAATTTAAACTAGATTCCTTTGGGACATATGCTTTTCGTTATACTTTGCCAGAAGAGGCACCGATTGGCTATTATCAGCTTATTGCTTCGAAAGGAAATATAAAGAAAAGCGGTGGTTTTTACGTAAAGCAATATCGGAAACCGGAGTTCAAAGTAAAAGTCAATCCGATGCAAAAGTATTATGTCCAAGGAGAGGATATGGAGTTTGCTGTACAAGCAAATTATTATTCGGGAGAGCCACTTCGAGGGGCAAAAGTCTATTATGAGATTCGCCGCCGGAAAATTTATTTTCCTTGGTGGTGGGGATTCGATTTTTCTTGGTACTATGAATCGGATTATGACAGTTATTATTCTAATTACGTGGCAGATGGTACTGGAGAAACCGATCAAAATGGGTATTTTCAAATTCAGTTTAACCCTTACCAAGAAGATCAAAATTTAAAATCCGATCGTGATTATATATATACAGTCATTGCGCGAGTAGAAGGATCGAATCGTCGAATGGTGGTTGGCCGATCTTCCGTAAAATATGTGCGTGGTTCTTTTCGAATTATGCTATCACAATCTCGGTGGTATTATACCCCGAAACAAAAAGTGGATGTAAAAGTAAAGTTAATTCGTTGGGAAGACGGTGCCGCACCTGTGCCAACAGAGGTTACTTTAGAGCTAGAACATATTCGCTATAATTGGAATCTCGGCAAATATGAGATACTAGAAACTCGCCAAATTGGCGTTCAAAAAACAAATGCAAATGGAGAGACTGTTTTTTATATAGATCCATTAAAGCAAGGTAGTTACCGCGCTAGAGTATCCGCTCATGACGAGAATGAGTCTGAAATTAGTGAGGAAATGACATGGTATATTTATTCCCCTTATTGGGAAGAGCCAGATCATGAGCGATCTAATATTAGTATTTTGCCGGATAAAAAAACATATAAGCCAGGAGAAAAGGCCATTTTTTCGGCCACATTACCCTATTTAAATCGTCGCGGGAAAACCCCTATTTACACGTTTATTGAAAATGATGATATTCAATATGCTAAAATTTACTATACCAAGAAAAAAATGGCATTTTTGCCTGTTCGTCTTACCATGCCGATGGCGCCAAACTTCCAAATTCATGCATACCAGTATTATGTAAAGAAAACTGAAAAAGGCATAAAATGGACAGTGGCATCAGGAAAGTATGAAGTGATTTTACCGCCTTCGAATTTGTTTTTAAATGTCTCTTTAAACCCAGATAGAGTTCGCTATAAACCAGGAGAAACAGGCAAACTCGTAGTAAGAGTTCAAGATGCAAAAGGAAATCCTGTAAAAGCAGATTTTTCTTTAGCTGTGGTAGACGAAGCCATCTTTGCGATTCAAAAACCAGCTTTTACGGATATCCGGCCGGAGCTTTATCCACGAAAACGCTATCGCATACAAAATGCAAATTCCCTTAATTTTCGGTTTTATGGGTATAGTCAAAAAGTATCGTTATATTCTTATTTAATGCACAATCGAGATAGGTATTTAGCAGAGTTAAAGGGAAGAAAACCGCCACGTGTGCGCAAAAACTTTAAGGATACGGCACTGTTTAAGGCAAATGGACGCACCAATCGTGATGGGGTTGCTGTTATTGATATTCCATTTCCGGATAACTTAACAGAATGGCGGATGACAGTTCATGCGATAACAAAAGACGGAAAGGTTGGTAGTAAAATAGAGAAAGTAAAGGTATCCAAAGATTTTAGTATCCGCGTAGTTATGCCGCGTTTTGTGCGAGAAAAAGATAAAGTACTTTTAGGTGCTCTTTTGCAGAACCAGTACAATCAGTCGGTAAAAACAGAAGTAAAAGTAAATCTTTCCGGCCTTACTTTAGAAGAAGCAAAAAATCTTTCATCTTTCCAAGTAAATTTAAGTCCTAAATCGGAAAAGCGAATTGACTTTTGGGCAAAAGCCTCGAAAGTACCGGAAAAAGGAAAGGCTGTTATTCTCATTAGCGGTCAAAATGAAATTGATGGGGATGCGGTACAAAGAGAAATCCCTGTTTTGCCTTATGGAGCAGAAGAAACCATTGATAAAACTTGGTTTTTTCGTGGCGACCAAATTAGTGGAAAAATTGAACTTCCTTCTAAATATAGAAAAGATTACAATCTCTTAAAAGTTCGAGCAACAGCAGGTACGTTGTCCGCTGTCGTGGAAACGTTACCTTTTTTAGTTCATTATCCTTATGGCTGTGTAGAGCAAACCCTATCCACCTTTGTTCCTTTAATGCAAGCAAAACGTTTAGCAGAAAAGCTCCATATTTCTTTAGGTTATTCTAAAAAAGAAATCGAAAAAATTGCGCAAAAAGGATTAAAAAAGCTTTATGGGTATCAGCATTCGGATGGGGGATGGGGCTGGTGGACGAATGATGATAGCAATGCTTACATGACTGCGTATGTTTTATGGGGATTTTATTTAGCAAAAAAAGCAAATGTAAAAATAAAACCGGATGTAATTAAACGGGGACTTCAATATTTGTACCAATCTTTGCAAAACGAAGAGACTTCCGTTTATGTAAAAGCATTCCAAGGTTATGTGTATTCCTTGTATCGACCCCGTACAAACTCCATTGTATCACGCTGGCAAAATATACTTTTGCAAAAAGAAAAAAACCCCTATGTCATGGCGTTTGTTGCACTAGGATCCTATAACTGGAAAGTAAAGTCGATTCATAAACAAGCGATTCGCACTTTAATAAAGCTGGCGAAACAACAAGGAAATGGAGTTTATTTCGAAGGTAAAGGCCGTTATTCGTGGCATAGCGATAAAGAAGAAAGTACTGCTTTTGCAATCGAAGCACTACTGACAGACAATATAAATCATCCGATATTACAAAAAGCTGTTTTATGGACAATGATGGCAAAGCGAGATGGGCGTTGGCGAAGTACAAAAACATCCTCTATGATGATCAATGCATTAGCTCAATATGCTCTAAAAACAGGGGAAAAGGTAAATGAACTTGGGAATATTGTCGTAAAAGTATCTTCTAATGGCGAAACTCTTGCCGAAAAAACTTTTTCGTTTTCGGCAAAAACACAAAACGAGAGTATGATTCGTATCAAAAATATCTCGCAGCCTGTCCAAATCGAAGCAAAACGGAATTTTAAGGGGTTTGCTCTTGTGCAACTTTCTTGGAAAGTGTATGATGGCCGAAGTCCCATTGCTGGTAAAAGCGGAATATTTTCCATTCAGCGTGAGTACTATGTACTTCGAAAAGGGAACGATGGAGAATACTATTATTCCCGTAATGCGGATGATCACTTTGGTGTGGGAGACTATGTCCTTGTAAAAACTGTGCTTTCGCCATCGCAAAAAGGAAATTACCAATATTTATTTGTAGAGGATTTTTTACCTGCAGGTCTTGTACCTTTGGAAGAAAAAGATCTGATTCGGGTAAAAGGAATTAGTCGCTGGGATTATGAACTAGCAGCTCGCGAAAGACTCGACGATAGAATTGCATTAAGCCGTACATACTTATGGGACAATGCCATGGAGACTTATACTGTCATGCGAGCCACGTACCCTGGAACGTATCATGCAATGCCGGCTCGTGGTGGCTTAATGTACTATCCCGAAACCACGGCACGTTCTTCAGAAGAAACAATCACCATACTACCGTAAGTTGAAAAAAGTTGTTTTTTTAGTGAATCCATCTTCCGGAAGAGGAAAGGGAAAAAAAATTATCCCGAGCCTAATCCGTTTTATAGAAAAACAAAAACTTCCTTATGAACTTAAAGTGTTGCCATCACAAAGTTTAGAACACTTATTACAACTTACCCGAGAAAATCAAAACGCTGATATTTTAATTGCCGTTGGCGGGGATTCTACATTTTACTTTGTACTAAACGAAGCATTAAAGCATGGCTTTGCAGGGAAGTTTGGATTTTTAGGTGCCGGCACTTCAAATGACATTGCAAGGGTAACGAATACTCTAACACCAAGCCAAATGATACAAGCATTGCTTTATGATTCTTTCATCCCTTATGATTTAATTGAGCTTTCTTTTTCCGGAAATTCTGTTTTTGTGGCTGGTCAGTGGAATGTAGGACTTGGGGCAAAAGTAAACCAACTAGCAAGTAGATATTATGCAAAAGAAAAATTCTGGCATTTACCGGAAACTCTTTGGGGAATTTCGGCTATTTACAAAGCATCACAAGAAAATCCACTTCAAGGAAGATTATTTCAAGGCCAAAATGTAATCTGGGAAGGGGAAAGCTCTATATGCCTTTGTAGCAATATCCCTTACTGGGCAGGTGGTAAACAATTTAATCCTGTGGGTAATCCGAATGATGGTCTAGCTGAATTTATCATCATGCCAAAGCTTTCGTTTTTAGCTGCGATTTACCGGATGCTAAAAGCTGGCAGTAACTGGTATTTTCAAAAAAGTAAAACTCGGTTTTTTTCTGTGGATTCTTTTACATTGCAATTAAACCAAGAAACAATTATTCAGGCAGATGGGGAAATTATCGGAAAAGCTAAAAACATCCAGGGAAAGATACACCGCTGTAAAATTCAATTACTCGCTTTATCGAAGTAACGTTTAGCCTAGATTAGGAAATAATTCCGATAATATTTTTTGAGCTTGTTCGGTAAATTCCTGCCAATGCTTTTCAATCTTCATTTTATTTACGAAATCCTTGCTTTGTTTTATTTTTTCAATGGATAAGTACGGCAATATCCGATTGATAATATCTGCCGAAAGATAATTAAATAAATGAGCGAGTGTATCCGGATTCATTTCCATAGCTATGTTAATTGCTTCTTCGTCATTTAAGTGCTCTAAAATTTGTCCAATGAGCTCGGGCTCATAGTGGGCAGCAAGCTTTGCTGCGACGGAAGCATCCATTTGACGAAGCAGACGAACTTGCCTTTCAATAGGCATTTTACTACCTACCATGGCAGCAAGCTCATAGTACTGATAATAATGAATGGCATCGACTAATTTTCTTAAGAAAGTATCATCCATTGCTACAGCAATTTCCACAAGCTTTTCCCGATTGGTCATCTCATTGGATATTTGCACAATAGCTTCGGGATGATTCAATTGCCTTGTTAAAGAAATAAGCTTTGGAGAAGGCAAGTGCTCGGCTAAAGAAGCTATGGTTTGGAATTGCCCCTGCTCGATTAGCTTATGAGTAACAGCGAGCAAAACAGAATCTCGGGTTTGGCTCATGACTTCCGCGGCTTCTTCGGGTCTTAAATAAATGGCGACTTCTGCTAAAAAATCCGGTTTTAATGCATTGGCCATTTCTACAGCTTGCTTTGTAGAAACATAAGAGGTCATTTTGGCTGTAATTTTCGGACCTAACATTTCTTGCGCAATTCTTACCTTTACAAATTTTGGCAAAATATTAGAAACAAACGAAAGCGTAGAATAAATACCCGAGCTTTCCTCTTCTAGACGCCGATCAATCAGCTTTGCTAATTTTTCTTGGTCCGATTCACTTAAGGATTCTAAAAAAGCAAACTCTTCGTACTTAAAATCTCGAAAAACTTTCGCTAGCGCAGGATGTATCTTGCTCATGCAGCCATTTTTAAAATAAGAGATGCACAATCGAGTGTATTTACATGATGAGCAATTTGTGATGCGCGGAAACAAGGTATCGCTGATAGCCCCTGAACTCTGCAAGTTTTGTATACTTTACAGCTTATTTCTTCTTTCGACTTAGTATGCTTATGAGTATTCGATTTTCTTCCCCTACTTTAAAATTTTCGATATCAGGATTGCGTGGCCATGTTCCTGCAGATTTAAATCCATTTAATATCCCCGAATTTATCGAAGCGTTCCACAAAACCGTGCCTGCGGGAAAAATTGCAGTTGCTAAAGATGCGCGAGAGAGCTCTGATTTCATTGAGAAGCTTGTGGTAGCGACGCTAATCTCTTTAGGGCGAGATGTGATTGTGTTAGGAATGGTTTCTACACCCACCATCAAAGCTTACGTACGTTTAAAAAAGTTAGCAGGGGGAATTATGATTTCGGCGAGTCATAATCCTTTGCCGTACAATGCTTTTAAGTTTATTGCAAAGGGGGGAGATTTCTTTTCGGAAGAGTTAAACCAGCGTTGGAAACAGTACTTATCTGTAAAAAATAATGATCAGAGTTTCACAGAAAAGTTTGGGATGGAAATAAAAGAAGATTCCGCTGCTGACTTACATTTACAGCATGTGCTTTCGGTTATCCAGTTAAACCTTTCTCGTAAAATAAAAATTGTAATTGATCCGGTGG
>RFJE01000199.1 GCA_003695005.1 Candidatus Hydrogenedentota bacterium
ATAGCTGTGTCATCTTGAAAGGTTGTTTTTTCGGTAAACTCTAAAACCTCGGCAATGATTGCATCTCGCATTTTCTTTAAAGGTAAATGCATATTGCGCTTAACATTATCAATCAACCGCTCATACGTATAAATTCCACCTTGTGGGTTTCTAGCTTCTACAATGCCATCGGTGTAAAAGAAAAGTCTATCCCCTTTTTCGTAGCGGTACGGAAATTCTTGCTTTGTTTCTTTGTAAAGGCCATAGCCTAAAATCGATCCATACACAGGCCAGTAATATGGAATTCCTTTTTTCTTAATAATGATAGGAAGCGGGTGGCCGGCACTGGCTAACTGAACAGTGTTTTTTTCAGCATCAATAAAGGCATACTGTGCCGATAAGTGATGCCCTGGGAACGTTTTGCTAATATAATCTTCTAAAGCAGAAAGTAATTCCTGGGGATCTTGTTTTAACGAAACAGACATTTGCTGCAATGTAATTTTAATCGAAGTAGAAATTAAAGCAGAGCTTACTCCGTGACCGGAAACATCAGCAATAAAAAGTCCAATTTTATTTTCGCGCATACGTATAATCTCGAAGCAATCTCCCCCTACGGATTGTGCTGGTTCATAATAGGTAATAATTTTAGCATGTGTATTTTCCATGTAAGTGGGGAATAAGCTACGCTGTATTTTTCTAGCTAAAGATAAATCTTTATTTAACTCTTCTTTCTCGGATGTTAAATCTAATGAAATATAGAGCTCATTTAAATAAAACTTGCCTAATGCATACATGAGAATGGTTGCAAAGGCAAGTAAAGCTAATTTTACTTGTTGCTGCCATGGAGATAAAAGGGCTAAATAATAAACGGAGTTTTCTGGAAAAGAAATCGCAGAAGTCGCATTTGTGAAAGAAAGAATAAACCAAAAGCCTATCATACTTGTAATGCCATTGACGAGAACGACAGCAGGGCTCATCCGAAAACTGTTAAACATTAAAATGATAAAATAATAACTAAATAATGGCGTGTATAAAAGAAAATCTTTTCCCCGATATGTTGTTAAAGAATAAAGAGTCAATGTTACGGCAACCGAATCTAAAATAGCCGTTAAATATCGATAAGCTTGCAGAAGTTTTTCTTTTTTAGGCAGAAAAATTCCCCAAAACGGCAAGGCTAAAACCACAAGCAAAATGTACGTACCATAAAAAATCCATATTTTCTTTTCTAGGTAAACCACGTAGATAGCCCCGATAGCGACTACCAATAAGCGAATATATGCATTGCGAATATCCGCTTGGTATTTTCTCTCTTCTAATAACTTTTGCCAAAATTTATTATTCATGAACTCGAATTAAACTTACTTTCCCTGATAAAATGTAAATGGAACTTCCACCAATAGAGTGATTTAAAAATCTTTTTGGTGATTTAAAAAATTTCTCTATAGGTAATAAAAGAGCTTTCGGGACATACGCTCCATTTTTGATAAATAAGCCAAAATTTTCCGAGGTTGGTATAGAACCTTCTCTCGGTGTACCTTCGACATTTACAAGAAAATATCCTGTCTCTCCAACTTTTATTTTTAAGCTTCTATCTTTTTTTAAGATGGCTTTTTCTGGAAAACTAAACCAAATAGGTATCCCTTCTGAATCCAATAAAATTCGAACAGATTTACTTCCTTGAAGCGAATTGCTTTCTGTTGTTAAAATACGTGTAAACTCTTCGAAAAGTAAAATTTCTTGTTTGCCACTTTTGCGTATTTTTCTATGACTGATCCTTGTATAAGAGCCAATGATACTTTGACTCGAAGCATTTACCCAAATCCCTTTTTGTAAATTTGTAGGATATATTTTTTTACTTTCAATTAAAAAGTTACCTTTTCGGAATAAATAAATAGAATCTCCATCTGCGGAAAAAACTTTCTGTCGCATTAGCAGTTCAATAAGATGTGACCGACCTGTTCTTTTTTGCTCATAGGAAATTTCTCGATAAAAATCTCGAGTGTGTTCTGTTGCATCCGGTGGAAGAAACAAATAAATATCGGCTTGTGTTGCTAGCTTCCTATAGGCAGCTTTAAAGCGAAGTTTGTCTTTATCTTGTTGTGGGATCGAACTTACAAAAAAGAATATATAGGGTAAATCTTCCGGATTGCCATGGTAGGGTGATAAGCTTAGAGCGCAATCCACTAATTTTGTATAAAATGAGGAGGGAAGCCACGCGCCTTTTGCAGAAAGAGTTTTTAAGAGTCTTTTTAAGTTGCGCGGATGTTCTCCAAGTCGAACTTTTTGGACAGTACTTTCATTGGCAATGCATCCACCAGATTGCAATAAATCAATTTTAGACGAGTCCTTTTGAAGCTTCGATAAAATGTTTCCCATCGGTGCTGTAGCTTCTAGTAAAAAAATTGCGGGTCGATAAACGGATGACCTGCTTTGAAATTGAGGTGAGTAATCAGGAAACCGTCTTCGCAAATGTTCGCCTAAACCTTTCCAAAAATTAGTGCTTCTTGTAACAATAGGGTCGGTTAAAATTTTAGAGGAAGCATAATAAACTTTTGATTCCCATTGAACTTGCGTACCGGAGTAAACTTGCATTACTAAAAATTTATCAACATCCATAGCCGACGAAAGTTGGCTTAATTCAAAGGAAGATAATTCTCGGCCTGCTTGTAATTTTAATTTTCGCCATATTTTTTCTATCTTAATCGAAGATATTTGTCTTGTAAGACTAGATGCCCGCAAGTACAGAGAAATGGTTTTTTGCAAATCCCAAGATAGACTTTTTCGATTTGGAATTATGACGGGACCTTCTTTTGTATGCGGCACATTCCCTTGAATGACGACAGGCAATACCCCCCATGTCGCAGGAAACAAAACAAAGGTAGGCATCATAAACAAGAGAAAGATTTGACACGCGCGCATATAGTAGTTTCCATTTAAGAGTCTATACGTCAACTCTAGTGAGGCTTGGCGGGAACATCCATGTCCCGCCAAGGCAAGACGCAAAAAGTCGGCAAAGCCGCTTTTTGCTCTCACCCCTCACCACCCCGCACCACTTTCAAGAGAAAGTGGTGCGGGGTGGTGAGGGATGGCGGTACATCCTTGTACCGCGAGGGTTGGCTTAAGTTCCCGCCAACCCTCGGGTGACGCACAGGCTCGAATGAAAATCCGCTTTACATTGTTAGCAGCTTTTGTTTTTTTGGCCCTAAGTCCATGCTAAAGTAAATGCTATTA
>RFJE01000200.1 GCA_003695005.1 Candidatus Hydrogenedentota bacterium
ATGCTATGCAGTCGAATTTAATGTACCAACCCATAAAAAAATATTATCCTAAAAACAAACCGAAAAAAATTCTTTATTTAGCAGCGGGGGAACATAAGCAAGATGTGTTACGTCCTTTGCTTGCTAATGAGTTAATAACAAAAGGATTTATGGTTACGCTGCTTCCTTTGCGAAAAGCTGGTTATTCAAAACAAATGGGCATTCCTTATTTACGTTTAACGAATTTTTTACAGCGTAACAATCCATTTCCATGGATAAAAAGAAAATCTTTTTTAGATCTTGATATCACAGAAAATATCAAAAGCCAAAAAGGGGTTTTAGTCCTACCTCCAACAGCTTATCGTATTTTAGCAAAATCCCAATTTCCTTTGCCAAAAGTCTCTCGGGTTGTTATTTTAACGCCAGTTCCTGAATGGCAAAAATATACGAAAATGAATGATTGGCTTCGGCAAAAAGAAGTGTTTATTGTAGGCAGCAGCATTCATAAAAAAAGAATTCAAAAAATGCTATCTCAGTGGAAAGGAAAGTATAAAGTTTATCCAAAAGCAGGCATTGGCTATCAAGTGTTTTTCCGCGTTCTATCCAGCAAAAGTGATTTTATTCAGTGGCTCTCTTCTTAAAAGTTAGCGATTTTTTATTTTAATGCGTCTTTTTTTCTTTTTCTTCTTATTTGTTTTGGTTTCGTAACCTTCTAAAATACCTAAGGAAGTAACTCGTTTTTTCTTACCTACTTTAATGAAAGATAAAGTAGCCATTAAAGATACATTGTGGTTATCGGGAATTCCATGCGCGCGCGGTAAGTAAGAATAATCGAGCCGATAGGTAACTTTACGGAAAGTATAACGAGCTCCTGTTCCCATGGTGAAGTTAAACTCATCGGTACGAATTTCTCCACCTAAACGTAAATAAAAGATATTAAATACGCGATATTCTACTCCTGTATTAAACGCAAAGGGCTCATTGAGTAAGTAAGTAAGTCCAAAATTAAAATCAACTCTGTGGTCGCGGTTGCCGAAAATACCATAACTTACAGCAGGGCGGACTGTTAATGGTAATGGCTGAGAATCGCCTTTATATTGGTCGTTGCTAAAGGTAACCCCTGGGCCAATATGTAAAACGGCTAATCCAACCCGCAAGTTATATCGCACAGGATATGGTAAGATACGAAAAACATCAAATCCTTTTAAGACACCTAAGTCAAAAGCAAACGTAGTTCCTGTATAATCGGCTAATTTTCGATTAATTACTTTAATGTTCCCACCGATTCGATAACCCCGTATATTATAGCCTGCTCCTAAACTTACGGCTAAATCTCGCGCTGATATGGTATTTACCACAGCATTTGATTCATTTCCTACAACTTCTATGTCGCTTGTTCCTAAATACTGAAACGATAGACCAGTGCGCATTTTGCGTAACCAACGCAGTCTTTTTGGTAAAGATTTTCGAGAACGAAAAAAGACCCCAAGTGGTGTACCTGTTGAAAAATAAATATGGTGAAATTCTTGCAAGATATTTTTATAATTTATGTAAACTTCGGGTACTCGCAAAAAGGCAGTCGAAGCTGGATTAATATTCATTCCCGAAATATCGGTTAAACTTGCTGTATAAGCTCCCCCTGTGGCATCAAAACGGGGATTCGGGTCAATGGTTAAAAACTCGGCGGACGAAGAAGCGTTTGCGCTATACAAAAAATTCGTCCCTAGTGTAAAAAATAATCCTAATCCTATTATCTTCCACTTTTTCAGCATACAAAACTTCTCTTAGATTATCGTCTTGAGTACAGCAAACAGGCCAAAAAAATTTACTCTACCTCTAGGACTTTTGCTTTTTTTTGCCATGCAAAGATTTTTCCAGCTTCTTCTCGAATGGTATCGGCTACAAATTCGCAAGAAGCTTTTGTATCTTCATAAGCCTGTTTTTTATCATAATTTAAACTAGCTGGATTTACTTTTGCCATTTCCTCCTCTACCTTATGAATTAACTCTAATCCATTTCTTAAAGCAGTTAAAAAGGCATTTCCTAAAAAATATGCCTGATAAAATGCCATTTGTTCGTCGGGGTCTAATTTTTCCACAAACATTTTTTCTTTGCGCCCTAAAGAGGTAAAATAATTTTCAGGTGCTTTAGGATACTGAATAAATTCTGTATATTGGTTTTCTGTTTCATGTAAAAAAGGTTGAATTTCGCGATCATAAAACGTAGTTAAGTCGAGTATGACATCATGCCCATCTTGAGTCCTTTCTTCAAAAGCACCTGTTTTTTTCATACCAGAAATAATCCCTCGAATTCTTTCGCCGAATCTTTTTGAATTATTGAGTATTTGTGGCACATAAGCAATGGGATTTACGCTTACATCAAGTTGAATTCCTTCCTTTAGTGCCCACTCTGGTAAATTATATGGATTTTCGATATTTTGTTTTTGCTCTTGCTTATTTCCCGTATTTCCTAAAAGGCCTTTTTTAATTAAACGAGCTTCCTCAATGCCAAGAGCAATTGGTACAATTTCAATTTTACGTGTTCGTAAATTAAACCGCGTTGCATACCGCCTACCATTTTTATCAATGTAGCGATTATTGATATTTCCTAGACCAATTTTACTTACATCAATATCATCCACACTGTCGATAGGAATGTATCTCTGCTTCACAATATTATATTACGGAAAAAAGTGTAAAATAATAACAAAATTATTTATTAGGATTAGCCATTCGTTTTCCAAAGCATACAGAAGAATCTGCTCGCAAAGAATATATGGAAGCAGAAAATTTACAATTCGCAACAGAAAGTTAA
>RFJE01000201.1 GCA_003695005.1 Candidatus Hydrogenedentota bacterium
AGTGTATATATAAAATAAAAAATTTTGGAAAAGACAAAAAAATTCATAAAAAGAGTTGACGAAATTACTAAGAAAAAATAAAAGGAGTCCGATATGAAAATAAGTTCATTTTACCACTTGCTCCCTAGGACGATGGTCAAAGGAGACATAATCCCGTTAAAGGTAACGGAAAAAAGTCATTGGAACGATAGAGAGCCTTACCAAGCACCAGAGTCGGCTTCTCTAAATTTTGCAAAAGCTTTAGAATTAGCTTTAGAGAAAGTAAATGACCAGCAAGTCCATGCAGAAACTTTGCAGCAAAAGTGGGTGGCCGATCCAAAATCGGTTCAGCCACATACGGTTATGATTGCCATGAAGAAGGCAGAAATGTCCTTGACATTTACAAAAACTGTGGCAGATTTATCCGTAAGGTCATATAAGGAGTTGGTAAACTTGCGCTAACCTAAGGAACTAGTTGGTCCCAAAAAAAGAAATAGGGAAAAAGCCTTAGGAGAGAAAGATGCCAGATTTTAAAGCGCTGCTAGAAAAGCTAAAAAATGCTTTTGGAAAGCTAGATACTACAAAAAAAATTATTATTGGCTCTGTTTTAGGTACTGTAGTCGTTGCGATTGTCTTAGTGGTTTCGCTATCTTCGGAGCAGGGGAAAGTGGTTTTATATAAAGGTCTTTCCCCGAGTGATTTCGCCGCCTATACAAAAAAACTCGATGAAATGGATGTGCCTTATTCTACTTCAGGTACGGATACAATTTTTGTACGCCCCGAGCAGCGAGAAAAAATCATTATTGCGTTAGCTCAAGAAGGCATGATTCCTAAAGGCAAACCTGGTTGGGAAATTTTTGATCAGGACAAATGGACACAGACTCAATTTGAAAAGAATATCAATAAACAACGTGCTTTAATGGGCGCTTTAGAGCATACCATTGAGACATTAGATAGTGTAGAAGATGCTACCGTTAATATCGCTTTCCCCGAGCCGGAGCTTTTCGAGGAAAAAGTTTTACCGGTAACAGCAGCTATTGTCATTAAATATGCCCCGGGAGTGGAAAAACTTCGTCGCAAAGAAATTGAAGGAATTGTTACGCTTACTGCTCGTGCTGTTCCCGGACTGAAGAAAGAAAATGTTTCGGTGGCAGGGCCGGACGGAGAAATTTTAAATGATTTTGATAATGAAATTGATAAAGAAAAATGGGAATTAAAATCTGTCGAGTATAAGCTACGTATTCAAGAAAAAGAAAGAGTAAAACTTTTAAGTGATATTAAAAAGTCCTTAAGTTATTCTTTTGGGGAAGGTATTTATGGAAGTCGTTATGACATCGTTCGGCTCGATTTAAAAATGCGATGGGATAAAGAAGAAATTGAAAAACAAGAAGTCTCCCCTGTTGTCATGGTTCCGGATGATCCGAAAACACCCTATTCGGAACTTCAAGTAAAAGATTCATTAGAAGTTTCTTCGAAACAAACCACAGAAGAATTTGAAGGCAATGGCTTTACCCCGGAAGGTCCTGCCGGCACAGAGCCTAATATCCCACCTGGTTACAAGGATAAAGATTACCAAAAAGCAAAGTATAAAAAGACAGAAAATATTCGCAATAATGAATTTAATAAAACGCAAAGAAAAATTAAAAAGCAACCATGGGAGTATGAAAGAGTCGCTCTTTCTGTAATTTTAGATGGACATTGGGAAAGAGTGGGGGAAAAGCCGGACGGATCCGGTTATATTCGCAAGTACACCCCTCTTTCCGAGGAAGAATTACGTACCGTTACCGATGTGCTCAAAAAGGCCATTGGCTATGATCCTGCACGTGGAGACATGATCTCTGTAAAAAATATAAAAAAAGACAGATCGAAACAATTTGAATTAGAAGATGCAGAGCTTCGCGCTCGCAAAGCAAGGCAAAAACTTTTAATGGGTACGCTTATTGGGCTTTTAGCATTAGTCATTACTGTGGTGGCGTACCAGGCTATTAAGAAAGAAATTGAACGCCGCCGCCGTATTCGCGAGGAAGAGCTTGCCTTACAACAACAAATGATGAGAGATGCAGCTTTGCGTGCAATTGAAGAAGAAGGTGTTGATGTAGAAATGTCCCTAGAAGAAAAAGCACGCAAAGAAATGATTGAAAATGCAATTGCACTTGCAAAAGAGCGTCCCGAAGATGTGGCGCTTTTACTTCGCACTTGGTTAATGGAGGAATAAAAAATGGCCTTGCAAAAACAGCAGGAATTTTCCGGTAAACAAAAAGCCGCTATTTTCTTATTAACAGTGGGTCCGGAAGTTGCTGCCGAAGTCATGAAAAAATTAAATGAGAGTGAAGTAGATACTCTCACTTACGAAATTGCACGTTTAGATAAAATTACGCCGGAAGATAAAGAAAGAGTTCTGCAAGAGTTCCAAGAACTCATGATGGCGCAAGAGTTTATTACGAGAGGGGGAATTGATCAGGCACGTGCTATTTTAGAGAAAGCTCTTGGAACACAAAAAGCCATTGATATTGTAAATCGCTTAACAAGCTCTTTGCAAGTAAGGCCGTTTGATTTTGTTCGCCGGCAAGATCCCGCTCATCTTTTAAACTTTATCCAAAATGAGCATCCTCAGACAATTGCTCTTATTTTAGCTTATTTAGATCCCGCAAAAGCCTCGCTTATTTTATCGGCGCTTGATCATAAAGTGCAAGCCGATGTTGCAAGACGAATTGCGAAAATGGACAGAACTTCACCAGAGGTTTTGCGAGAAGTAGAGCGAGTACTTGAAAGAAAATTATCCACTCTATCGAACGAGGATTATACTTCTGCCGGTGGTATTGATGCTGTTGTGGAGGTCTTAAACCAAGTAGATCGGGGAACGGAAAAAAGTATTATTGAAGCGCTTGAAGAAGAGGATCCCGAGTTAGCAGAAGAAATTAAAAAGAAAATGTTTGTATTTGAAGACATTGTACTTCTTGATGATAAAGCTATCCAAAAAACGTTGCGCGAATTAGATCAGCAGGATTTAGCGAAAGCCTTAAAAGCAGTGGATACCGAAGTTCAAGATAAAATTTTTAAGAATATGTCCAAGCGAGCGGCTTCTCTTTTGCGCGAGGATATGGAATTTATGGGGCCCATTCGCTTAAAGGATGTGGAAGAAGCTCAGCAAAAAATTGTGAATATTATTCGTAAGCTCGAAGAAGAAGGGGAGATTGTCGTTGCTCGTGCCGGCGAAGATGAACTTGTTGTATAGGAGAAGATATGGGAAAGCTATTATTTCATGCCGATAAAACGCATATTACAAAAGAGCCGGTTGTATTAGACTTACCGGATCAGTATAAAAAGTATCAGCAATTAGATGAGCTTACAGAATTTGAGCTTGATGCAGAAGGAAATATTGTAGAGCAATATACAGGCCCGTCCATTGAAGAAATTGAAGCGGAATTACAACGCTACCGCGAGGAAACCGAAGAAGAAATTAAGCAACGAAAGAAAGAAGCCGAAGAACAAGCGCAAAAAATTATTGAAGCCGGAAAAGCCGAAGCATTTCGGTTAATCCAAGAAGCAAAAGAAAATGCAAAAAAAGAAGAAGAAGCAGCGCGTTTTAAAGCAGAGCAAATTATAGAAAAAGCAAAATTAGAAAATGAGCGCATGGTAAAAGAAGCGGAAATGCGTGTTACAGAAATTGAGCACGAAGCCTGGAATAAAGGATACAATGCAGGTCGAGAGGTTGGCTTTCGTCAGGGGCAGGGAGAAGTTCGTCGCTTAATTGATAGATTAGGGACGATTTTAGGGCATGCCATTGATGTGCGCGAGCAAATTGTAAAAGAATCCGAAAAGCAAATGGTAGAGATGATTCTCATTATTGCTCGTAAAGTCATTAAAGACGAAATTATTGAGCGAAAAGAAGTGGTGCTTAATAACATTCGAGAAGTACTCGCGCGCATTAAAGAGCGGGATCGTATTGACATTCGAGTGAATTTTTCTGATTTAGAGCTTACCACTGCGCATAAAGACGAAATTGTAAAAATGATGGAGTCTTTACGAAAAGTTAATATCTATGAAGATTCTCGGGTTGATCGAGGTGGAGTTATCATAGAAACAGATGTCGGTGCAATTGATGCACGTATTTCGACACAATTAAAAGAAATTGAAGAGGCTATTCGCGACGCAAAACCAATTTAATTATGATAAACAAAAAAATTGTACCACCTATAGGCCTTTTAGACAAGTATAAAGTTATACTACACAACACCGAGCCTGTACGATCTTTAGGAGAAGTTATCGAAGTTACTGGTTCTATTGTTGTCTCTAAAGGACCGGATGTTAGTTTAGGAGAGCTTTGTCATATCGAAAAAATTGAAAACGAAGCTTATATTTTAGCCGAAGTTGTTGGCTTTCGAGAAAACGATGTGCTCTTATCCCCATTAGAGTCCATTACAGGAATTTATCCTGGCTGCCGTGTGCTTTCCACGGGAAGTGAGCCTACCATCCAATTAGCACCGGAACTCCTTGGTAGAATTGTAGATGGATTAGGAAGACCACTCGATAAAAAGGCAAGAGTCAATTCTACGGAAGTGCGTAGCTTTGAAAATAAACCCCCAAATCCAATGCAAAGACCTATTATTGAAAGTCCACTCGTTACCGGAATTCGTGCTATTGATGGTCTTTTAACCATTGGGAAAGGTCAAAGAATCGGTATTTTTTCGGGATCCGGTGTTGGAAAATCCACTTTATTAGGAATGATTGCTCGCTACTCCCGTGCGGATGTAAATGTAATTGGCTTAATTGGTGAGCGGGGTCGAGAAGTAAAAGAATTTATAGAGCGGGAATTAGGTGAAGCAGGGATGAAGCGTTCCGTACTGGTCGTTGCTTCTTCTAATGAAAGTCCGATGCATCGCGTAAGGGCTGCATTTTTAGCCACCACCATTGCTGAATACTTTCGTGATTTAGGCAAAGACGTTCTTTTGATGATGGACTCTATAACTCGTTTAGCGATGGCACAACGTGAAGTTGGCTTAGCTGCCGGCGAGCCTGCTACGACAAAAGGATATCCCCCCTCTGTCTTTTCTATGCTACCTTCTTTATTAGAGCGAGCCGGCACGTCAGAAACAGGAAGTATCACTGGAATTTATACAGTGCTTGTAGAAGCCGACGACTTAAACGACCCTATTGGCGATGCGACAAGAGGAATTCTCGATGGCCATATTGTATTAAGTCGAAAATTAGCTTCGGCGGGACACTATCCTTCCATTGATGTTCCTGAAAGTATAAGCCGAAGCATGCCTTATATAATTGAGGAAAGTCATTTGCAATTAGCACAACAAGTAAAGCAGCTTTTAGCTGAGTACAAAGAAAACGAAGAAATTATTCAACTTGGTGCATATGTGCAAGGTGCGAATCCCGTTTTGGACTTAGCTGTAAAATTAAAGCCTAAATTGGATGCTTTCTTAAAGCAAGATATAAAAGAGTTTAGTAATTTTGAAAATACACTCTCGCAATTGCGAAATATTCTGCAAGAAGATCGTCCACGCACAGAAACCATTCGAAGAGGAGTAGGAGTCCTTAGATGAAGAAATTTCGCTTTAAGCTCGATTCCTACTTAAAGATATTAGAAATTCAAGAAAAGCAAAAACTCGCGGAGCTTGCAGAAGTTGCGGGAAAAGTAAGTGCGCAGAAAAATCAAATTAACCGCTATTATGAAGAGTCGCAGAATTGGTTGCAGGAGTCTGCTTCCTTAGTTCAGATCGGAGAAGTCAGTACCGATGTGTGGAAACAGCGTCAGTATATTTATTCTTATTTAGGGAATTTGCGAAAAAATGCAGATAGAGCCCAGAGGGAACTAGAAACTTTACAAGAAGAATTGCAAGAAAAACAAAAAGCTGTAATGGAAGCTCGAAAGAAAAAGAGAACCATTGAGATACTTCGAGAGAAAAAATATAAGGAATACCAAAAAGAAGTATCTCGACAAGAAACAGCACAGTTAGATGAGTTTAACCAAACTCTTGCAAGCAAAACAAACGAAGTCAAGGAGAGGTTATGGAAAAAGGAGAACTAGTTCCTGCTCAAAAGTCACTAGATAAAATTTTTGACACTAATTTTTCTATCTGGAAAAAAGTAAAGCAAGTAAGAAAGCAAATTTTTCAGCTAGATAAAGATGCCGATACCCTGTGTCATTTAACACAAAATATTCGGCATAAATGGTTGAGTCAGGGGGAGGCATGAGCGAAAAACCGTTCGGCCTATTCCTGCTCATTTTAATTTTTGTGTTAGGTGCCCTGCTTGTTTTTACGCTCGATGTCTTAGGAGTTGTATCGGCAGCAGATTATCTTCCTTTTTTGCGTTCGGAAAATCCTAAAATGGTAGAAGATAGAGATTTTCCAACCGAAGTAGAGAAATTACGAATGAAAAAAAAGGAAGAAGCACTTTTAGAAAAGCAGGAGACACTTGCTCAAAAAGAAGATTTATTAAAACAACAAGAAGAAAAATTAAAAGCTGAACAAAAAAAGTTAGAAGAAATCCAAAAGTCATTAGAGCAAGAAAAGAAGAAGCTAGCTTTAATGAAACAAGATTTAGAAGACAGAAAAGCAAAAATCCGCGATTTAGCACGGAAAGTTGGCAATATGCCACCAGAAAAAGCAAAAGAAATGCTCGAAAACTTGCCGGATTTTGACGTAATTGATATTTTAAGAGAAATGGATAAAGAAGCAGAAAGAGAAGGCCGGCAAAGTATTACAGCTTATTTACTTACCTTATTTAATCCACAGCGCAGAGCCGAAATTGCTCGGAAAATGTTACTCCCCCCCGTAGAAACAGAAGAGAGTACAAATTAAATTATTTTGCAAAAAAACCTTTTTCCCATATAGGATCTTTGATACCTGCTTCTTCAAAACCTCGTTTTCGAAGCAAGCAGGAGTCGCATTCGCCGCAAGGAAAAAAGGTATTTCCTCTTTTTACCGGATCGTAACAAGACCATGTATATTCTAAAGGCAGATTGAGATCACTTGCTAACTTAGCAATTTCTGATTTGCTTTTATGGAGAAGGGGTGCTTTGATGACGAGCTTTTTTCCCTCCCTCCCATGTTTTGTGGCTAGCTGGACGGTCTTTTCAAAGGCTTGTAAAAAGTCTTCGCGGCAATCGGGATAGCCTGAGTAGTCCAAAGCATTGGCTCCAATATACAAATAGCTGGATTGTGTTACTTCTGCTACTCCTGCTGCTAAACTTAAAAAAACTAAATTGCGAGCAGGTACGTAGGTAACAGGGATAAAATCTTCTTTATCTAAATCTTTCCCTCCTTTTGGAACCTCTAAATTATCTGTTAGAGCGGATCCTCCAATTTTATCTAAACCTACAGGGATTTGAAAATGCTTTTTAGCTCCTGCAAGTTTGGAAATTTTCTCCGATGCCATGAGCTCAATTTTATGGCGTTGTCCATACTCAAAGGCTACCGTATAAATGGTTTCATGTTTATCTTTTGCATAATATAAACAAGTGGAACTATCTAGCCCACCGGATAAAAGAACAACGGCACTATCCATAATACACACACCTTGATGTTGGCGTCTCTCGCACGGTAATGGAATATAAATTTGGTAAATCTTTTTTTAAAGCATTAAATATATATTTTGCTATGACTTCTGCCGTTGGATTTTCGAGTCCTGGAATCGCATTTAAAAAATTATGATCGAGTTTTTGAATTAAAGGTTTTACGGCTTTTTTTACATCACCAAAATCCATAACCCAACCATGCAGAGTGTCTACTTCTCCTTTAATCGCAACCGTAATATGATAGCGATGTCCATGTAGCCTTCGGCATTTATGCGTGATAGGAACATTAGGCAAAAAGTGGGCTGCATCAAATTCAAAATCTTTTTCAAGAATCATACGCCTTTTTCCTGATCTGGGAAAATAATTTTATGTAGTTGTAGTCCTAATCGAAAAGGGAATTTAGAATTTTTAATCCAACCGGCTAGCATACTTGGATCCAGTATAGAATAAGCTGGTTGTAAAATAACCGGCTGTTTCCTTTCATAGAGCTTATATTCATTGTTAATATGCTCTGCCCAAAGAAAGTCTTTATAGGAAGCTATCACAATTTTTATTTCGTCTGTTTCTTTTAAGAAATGCAAATTTTCGTAAAGATTCCGAAATTCCATTTTCGAATCCGGTGCTTTTAAGTCCATGGCAATATGCACTTGTTTTGGCAAGCTTGCAATAGGAAACGAACCAGATGTTTCTAAAAACACTTCATACCCATTTGCTAACAAAGCATCTAAAAGAAACTTGCAATTTTTTTGTGCGAGTGGTTCTCCTCCTGTTACTTTTACACGACTACAAGGGTACTTACGAATCTCATTTAAAATATGTTCAACACGAAAAGGTTCCCCTTCATAAAAAGCATATTCTGTATCACACCATGAACAACGTAAGGGGCAACCGGTCATCCGGATAAAAATGGTAGGCAAGCCGGCATGAATTCCTTCTCCTTCGATGGAATAGAAAATTTCATTAACGGTAATTGTTTTTTTACCTGTATCTAGTTTGGGTTGATCGCTAGCTGCAATCATATGTTGAGTTTTTGTTTTTGAGACAGCTTGTAAACGAAATCCTTGGCTGCTTTTGAACTATTGCCAGCTCCTAGAAATAAAATCAAAGTTTTTTGTTTTAATTCAGGCAGGAACTGAAGCATTTCCTTTTCTATTTTTTCATTCCAATCTAGATGCAAAATTGTATTGAGTTCTTTTTCTACAGAAGGCCATTGTGGAAAATCTGCCGGATTATCCCCTGCTGTAAAAATTGGCATTTTGTATAGTTTTGCGCGTCCTTTCATCTCTTCGAAAACTTTCTTGTAATCCTCAATAAAGTAAAGAACCCTAGAAATGCGGTGTGGCTCCCATATCACATAAATCTTCTCATATTGGCTTTTTATGGTTTTAAAAACAGTTGCTATTTCAGTAGGGTGGTGAGCATAATCATCCATGACTGTAACGGTTTCATTTTGAAACAAAATGTCCATCCGACGTTTTATGCCCTGAAATTCTAAAAGTGTCTTGCGCACAACCCCATCTGGAATTTTCAAAAGATTAGCCACTTGCAATACCAGCGAGGCATTGAAAAGATTGTGATGACCTAAAAGTCCAATTTTGTAGCTTTTTCCATGATATGTAATTGTATCAGAATGTATCGTTGGCCGATTTGTATTTTCATCATTTAAAAACTTTTTTATGATAGATTCTTCAATTTCCGAAGAGAAGAAAAGCTTACCCTTATGTGTTATTGTCTCCTGAAAAAAATTGTAAAATGTATTTAAAAATTCACTTTGGTCTTTATAGTGATCGGGATGATCTATTTCCATGTTTGTAACACAAACAATATCCGCATCTATGGATAAAAAACTTCCATCGGATTCATCTGCTTCCACGATAAAAAGTGGTTTGTTCTGAAACGTACCACTGCCAATTACTACATTGCTCCTGAAATCTTTCAGCGTGCCCCCTACAAGAGCTGTTGGATCATATCCGGCTGTTTTTAAAAGATACGTAATCCATCCTGTTGTTGTAGTTTTGCCATGTGTGCCACATACAGCAAGGCAAAAGCTTTTCTTGGTAATCATGCTTAAAAGAGGATGGCGAGAATATACAGGAATTCCCTGTTGTTTTGCATATTGTACCTCGGGATCGGTAAGGGGTACGGCTGTACTTTTAAATAAAATAGCATTTTTGGAAATTCGTTCCGGGTGAGATCCGACCCAAACAGGGATACCTGCTTCTTTGAGTTTGTTTAAATATTCACTTTCGTTTAAATCGCTAGCGGTTACGGAAAAGCCTAAGTTTTTTGCTAAAAGAGCCAGTGCACTCATGCCCACTCCCCCAGCTCCCACAATATGTAAGCAATGAACTTGATCCCATTGGATTTTATCATCCACGAGCGTTTCTTGATTTGGCTGCTGTAAATTAAAAGGCATAAAAGGAAACGCCTACAATAAGCTTCGCAGCATGTTGATCCCAAATTGATTTTGTATCTTGTGCATTTAAGCTATAGATCTCTGTAGATTGCCCTAAATCGGTAATTGTTTTTTTACCAAACTGGTTCTTCGAAAATTGAGTTACTGGCAAAAATTGCAAATTCACTCTCCAAAATAAATGCATCCAGTTTGTTAGTTTATGCTCAAAATGAAAACCCAACAGACCTCCGATACCGGTTGCTTTTATTTTTTCTTCTGCAATAAAAACACCTTGTTCGCGTTCGGTTACTTTAAAGTTTTCCATGGTATATAAAAAACCAAATACAAAATCAAAAGCAAACGACTCGGAAGAGTAAACACGCCATAAGATGTTCGACTCCAGTAAAATAGCAGAATGATCTTTAATGGAAATGTCATTGGTCAGGGTTGCATCACCCGCTGTTAAGTATCCGGTTTGAGCATTCTCAAAAAGAACCCAGCTAGCACCAAGTTCTAATCCAATATCACGAAACGCAGGTGCCCATTTTTTAAGCCATGTAAAGTAATGACGTATGTTGGCTCCCCCACCACCTAAATAATGCGCCGGTTTCGACGCTGACTGTGGATTTTGCGTAAGCCGACCCCACTTGGCCAGTGGCTCATAAGTTTGATGAAAAGGTAAATTTAAGGCATAACCGCCGACTCCATAGATTCCAAGAGAAAGAAGCGGTCTTTTTAGATCGGCAGAAAAAATATTTTGCCATAACGCCTGGCAAAATAGCAATGCCAAAAAAGTAAGAATGCTAAAAAAATTTTTCATAAAAATCTTTTTACTCCAAATAATATTTGAGTGCCCGAAAAGTTTAAGGAAATGGCATCTGCTCTATCGGTTTCCGCAGTTCCTAGTGTAGACTCTGTGCGAGCATTCAGTTTTCTATCCTCGACTAAACCACTCGACCCAAATGTTTGGTACAGTTCTACCGAGACCATAAACCCTTTATAAACTTCCGCTTCAATCCCAACAAGGATATGAAACCCTAATGCTGTAGCTTGGAAAATATCTTCTTCGGTAATAAAATTTTCCGTGCCACCTTTGCGGGTTGTAGTAATTGTACCTGCGGTTGGATCGGGATATGTAGTGGTTTGGTTAGAGTCAAAGGTAGAGATATTAACTCCATAAAAAAAGCTCGGTCCACCTCCCACAAACGCTCCGTACTTTTTAGAAGCTAAAAGCCTTAAAGCAAATGAAAGCGGAATGTGAAATCGAATCATCTTCATTTTGTGTTCTAAGTACAATTCCTGTCCTGAATCATTGTAAAAAACAAAGCGATTGGTTCCACCAAGTCCGATAACCGACCACGAAAAGTGAACCCCTAAACGGACCATATACGTTTCGCTATAATAATAGGCAGCCGCTGCAATCGGGAATGCAGATAGGCTAGCCGAAGAGTCCGTTACTTTCGCTTCTTTAGAACCTTCGGGTAATAAACTATTTAATTCATTTACAGAGGATTGAAAGGCATTGGCAATTGCGGCCCCACCTTTATTGGGTGTTTGGTTTAAATATTGTGATGCTGTTGGAAACGGGATTTGGTTGCCAAACGTAAACCCTTCATTGGCAGAATTTCCTAAATTTGGTTCAAAGCCAATCAAAAAGCTCCATGCAAAACCAACTCTCGGGGGGAGTTGACTATCTAATTTTGCTTCCTCTGCTTTTTTGTAAAAATAAGCCCGATAGCGTTCTTCTTCTTTAATACGCATCAGTCTTTTTCTGCGTTCTTCTTTGCGACGTTTTTCTTCTTCTTCCTGCATTTTCCGAATACGCTCTTCGGATTTTGCAAGCTCCTCTTGTTCTTTTTTACGACGAGCTTCTTCTTCTGCGAGTTCTTTTTGTCGCTCTAGCTCTTCCTCTTCTTCTAGTCTTTTATCCACTTCATCTTCATCACTAAATTCATCTTCTTGATTGGCGACACCTGTATCCTCTTGTTCGGTTTCTAGTTGCTTTTCTTCTTTACTTTCTTCGCTTTGATTCTCATCTTGCGTGACTTCTTCCTCTTCGCTTTGTTCTTCTTCCTCTACCTCATCTTCTTCATCACTTTCTTCCTCGTCGCTTTCGTCGTCAGAAAAATCTTCTTCGTCGAAATCTTGGGCGTAAATGGTGCGTGGCCATTTTACAGGAAGTAAAGGCGAAAAAGTAAAATGTGCGAATAAATAAAAAATGACAATTAGGAAAATGTTGATTGTTCTTCTCATTAGAGCGTACCTATAAAGTAATTAAATGAAATTAAAAGTTGGATTCCGGTAAAATCAAGACCATTTGGCATTTTTGGATCAAAGGGAATAAACTTAGCATCTTGCGAAAAGGTATAAATTCCTAAAATTTCAGGATTTTTAGGATTCTCTTGTGCCTGAATATTTTTCGTTCCTGCTTCCGTAATCGCCTTATCTTGTACTGCCCCTAATAATCCGTAGTTAAACCATACTTCAAAAGAAAGCGAAAATTCCGAAGATAAACTCACTTCACTGCCAAAAATGGCATGCGCTCCTAAAGCCCATCCTTGGAATAAATCTTCGTCCGGAAACAGCTTAACTTCATTTCCTGAACTATCCGTTCCTGTGCGTCCATTATCATGTGTAATAAAAGCCGAACCATAAAATAAAGTCGGCCCAATTCCCGCATATAGACGAGTGTACGCATCGTGACGTAAATTAAAAGCAGCCGTAAATGGAATTTCTAAAATTCGCATATCATAATCTTCGGTAACCGTTTGCTTTTTGCCATCTGAGTACGTCACTTCCATTACATTTTTACCACCAACTGTAAACTGATAGTTTACGCCTAGCATAAGTATGAAATACTTTTCTATGTAACGCACATTTAAGCCAAGGGGAATCCCACTTGCTTGCGACGAAGTTGTGATGAGTTTTGAACTCCGATCCGACGCGCTGCAAGTTGTATTCGATCCGTTTATACAATTTTGAAATTGGGTTTGTGTTGTTGCAATGGCTGTATTAAAGTGTAAAATATCTGGATTCCATCCTGTTAAAAATCCAATGGTGATACCACCTGCATATAAAAAAGAAGGTACTAAAATGGAAAGGGTTAAGAGTAACTTCTTCATAAAATATACCTCACTCCAAACATTAAGGCATAGCCTCCATATTGGATATCGGATGCTTCGCCGAAGGTTTCTGCGCCAGTAGCTCCAATTTTTACTGTTTCTTTGTCTGTAACACCAGCTGTTTCCGGTGCCGAAGTTTGTAAGGTATCTAAACTACTTGAAACCACTTCATCTTTGCCAACGGCATAGCCACGGGAAAAAACAAGTTCTGCAGTAAGGGCTATGTCCGGATGAATAAAAATTTCCCCACCTAATAAAAAGTTATACCCTATGGCCGTCGTTGCAAAGGAATCCACATCTGGAATATCACCACGGATTTTTATGGTTTCCACACCTTGTGTTTTCGTGGTTACTCTGCGCCAGCCACCACTAAACAAAGAAAGACCTCCACCAATATAAAAAGAATAGCTGCGCACATTGACTAAGCGCATGGCAACTGTACTGCTTAATTCAAAATAAGACATTCGAACCGATGATTTTACGGTTAAATCTTTTCCCCCCGTATCCAAACCTGAGACTTGTCCAGTACTGCCGGGGGTGTATTGGTTCACCGTAATTTCATTAATGGCCGGAAAAGTAAATGCATACGTAAGTCCAACTCGATACATAAAAAAGCGAGTATAATAAGATAGCGAAAACATGACAGGGAAACCAATTAAAGCACCTGTGGCTGAGTTAATTTCTCCAGAGGATTGGAATCCTGATGGCGCAGAACTATTGGTTTGGTTGTATAGTCCTGCAACTCGTGCCATTTCGTTTCGAATTTGTCGAAGTCTTGCTCCGGAAGAAGATAAATTACCAATGTCGGGAATGATTCCGAGACTTACTCCAAAGGCATAACGTCCATCCCTTTTTACTTGTTTTTCTCGATGAAAGTTTTCGAGCTTGTGTTGCTCCTTAAGTTCTTTGCGCGTGTAAACCTTAGCGTTTTGCTGGTTTTTATTTTGCTGACTCGCTGGATGACTTGCTTTCCCGCGGTTTTGAACTTGATTTCGATCCTGATTTCGCAGATTTGTGTTTGTTTGCGCAAAAAAAACAGTACCCGTTAAATAAGCAAGAATGATAAATGTGTATCGGCTCACTTTTTGCAAAATGAAGTTTTGAGTTTTTCCGTCAAATGTTTTTTGCAAAGTTGAAATTCGGGAGTCCGTGCGCCAGAGCTTGTGTGCCAACAGGAAGTTAGCGCACAAGATCTCGGGTAGTTGCTACGCATGAAAGTATAGGTAGTGAGGCTTCTTCTTTAAATGACTCGTGGGTTTGTAGTGAATGTGTCGCAAATCAGCTCTGTATATTACACAAAACTCCATGACGAGCTATATATTAACTTATTGCTACTACACCGCCAAGTCCTCCTACGGTAAATACCAGAAAGACCTTCTGCCAGCATCGCAAAGTAGTGAGCATCAATAAGTTTTTGCAGTTGAGCGACGTTTTCCTTGCTTCGCTTTACGAAGCAGACACTTACCTTTCCACATCCTCCTGCAATCAGCGTCTTGATCACCACCTCTAAATACATCCTTAACGCAATATCGGCAATCACCGAATGACACACTCTAGCGTGGTCAGCAAGCATCAACAGTATGTTGTACACCTCCGGCTGCCATTCCACGGATACTTTTTTGTATTTTGCTAACGTCGGATTTTTTCTTCGAACGCGCGATGTATTGCATACTTTATACCGCCTTACCTTTTTCGCTACAATGCGGATACAGGCAGAGATAATTTCGGTGTTACTCATTCTTATGC
>RFJE01000202.1 GCA_003695005.1 Candidatus Hydrogenedentota bacterium
ATCTTTCCCTAATAAGAAAAAAATCGCAGGATTATGTCTTATTCCTAGCTAATTTTGTACTATTTTACAATTTTATTCAAAGTAATGTCATAAAAAGACGTCGAATTTCCGTTCGTACCCAAAGGGCAGGATCTGTCGGTGAGCTCGAACGGCGAACCGACCACTAGTCCATCCGTGGATGTCGCGTAGGACGCGCAGTGATGAGACGGTTGACGGGACGGAAAACGTACAGTGACCTTTCCTTGTGGAATAAGTTAGAAATATACATTGCCTTATTTAGCCGAACTCGAAGAACGGCTGCGCGGCCGAAGCAAGGGGGGTGTCCCCCCTCATAAATATAGGGAAAGATTAAGCGCTTAGGGAGAAAAAATTTGACGCAGTGTCTCTAATTTTTATTTAGGTCTTCGGAGTGAATTATGCCTACAATTAACCAATTAATACGTCACGGACGGAAAAAGCAAATAAAAAAGACAAAATCCCCTGCCCTACAGGCATGCCCTCAAAGAAGAGGAGTATGTACTCGGGTTATGACGTCCACCCCGAAAAAGCCAAACTCTGCGCTTCGAAAAGTGGCTAGGGTTCGGTTAACCAATGGGATTGAAATTACAGCTTATATTCCGGGAGAAGGGCATAACTTGCAGGAGCACAGTGTTGTACTTGTTCGTGGTGGAAGGGTGAAGGATTTACCCGGGGTTCGCTATCATATTGTTCGTGGCGCGCTCGATGCACTAGGCGTAGAAAACCGTAAAAAAGCACGCTCTAAATATGGAGCGAAAAAACCAAAAGCATAATTAGGAGTGGATTACTAGGAACATATTATGGCAAGAAGAAGAACCAAAAGTTTAGTTCGCGATATTGACCCGGATCCGATTTACGGGGATAAGTTAGCAGCAAAATTTATTAATTCGATGATGTGGGATGGAAAAAAGTCTGTCTCTGAAAAAATTTTTTACAAAGCATTAGAAATTGTAGAGCAGAAAACAGGAGAAAATGGTTTTGAGGCTTTTAAAAAAGCTGTTGAGAATGTAAAACCCCAAATTGAAGTAAAGTCGAGAAGAGTTGGTGGAGTTACTTACCAAGTTCCTGTTGAGGTTTATCCAAGACGAAAACAATCATTAGCGATTCGCTGGATTTTACATGCTGCACGGGCACGCAGTGGTCGATCGATGGAGCAAAAGTTAGCAGCAGAGCTTATCGACGCATTAAATGGTACGGGTGGTGCCATGAAGAAAAAAGATGAAGTACGCCGCATGGCGGAAGCAAACCGAGCCTTTTCTCATTACGCTTGGTAATGCAATTTTCAATATAGGAATTCGGAGTAAAGTATGGCAAGAAAAACAGAACTATCAAAATACCGTAACATTGGCATTATGGCGCATATTGATGCGGGAAAAACAACGACAACAGAGCGCATTTTATACTACACTGGAAAAACATATAAAATTGGTGAGGTACATGACGGTGCTGCCGAAATGGACTGGATGGAACAAGAGAAAGAGCGGGGAATTACGATTACCTCGGCTGCTACCACTTGCCGCTGGAAAGATCACCAAATCAATATTATTGATACACCCGGTCACGTAGACTTTACTGTTGAAGTAGAGCGATCCTTGCGTGTATTAGATGGTTCTGTTGCTGTTTATGATGGTGTGGCTGGTGTGGAGCCACAGACAGAAACGGTTTGGCGCCAGGCGGATCGTTACAAGGTGCCTCGTATTTGTTTTGTTAATAAAATGGATCGTATGGGTGCTGATTTTTTCCGTGCCGTAGAAATGATGAAAGATAGATTAGGTGCAAATGCGGTTCCCATTCAGCTTCCCATCGGTGTTGAAGCAGATTTTGTTGGAGTAATTGATTTGGTTGAAAACAATGCCATTATTTGGTCGGGAGAAGAACTTGGTGCTAAGTACGAGATTACAGAAATTCCGGACGATTTAAAAAGCCAGGCAGAAGAGTATCGATCTCAGCTTATGGAAGCTGTGGCCGAAGCAGACGAGTCATTATTTGAAAAGTATTTGGAAAATGGTGAATTAAGCACAGAAGATCTTAAGAAAGGGATTCGAGTAGGAACCCTATCTATGAAGATTTTTCCTGTTTTATGTGGATCGGCCTTTAAAAACAAAGGCGTGCAGCCACTTCTAGATGCTGTCATTGATTATTTGCCAAGTCCAGTGGATATTCCCCCTGTTAAAGGCTTTGATCCAAAAGAAGAACACGATGCAGACGCTGAACCAACTTTAGAGCGCAAAGCAGATGATAATGAGCCTTTTTCAGCACTAGCTTTTAAGGTTATGTCGGATCCTTATGTAGGGAAGCTTACTTACTTTCGTGTTTACTCTGGAGTATTAAAGAAAGGATCTTATGTACTCAATAGTTCTAAAAAGAAAAAAGAGAGAATTGGCCGCTTGCTTCAAATGCATGCCAATCACCGAGAAGAAATTGATGAAGTACGAGCAGGAGACATTGCTGCTGCTGTTGGCTTAAAAGATACCGGAACGGGAGATACGTTGTGCGACGAAGCCAATCCAATTGAGCTTGAGCGCATGACATTCCCGGAGCCTGTGATTTCCGTAGCTGTTGAGCCTAAAACAAAAGCGGATCAGGAAAAGCTAAGTACAGCGCTTCAAAAACTTGCCGAAGAAGATCCTACGTTCCGAGTTCATACGGACGAAGAGACAAACCAGACCATTATTTCGGGAATGGGAGAATTGCATTTAGAAATTATTGTAGATAGGATGAAGCGCGAGTTTAAGGTCGAAGCAAATGTTGGTAAGCCACAAGTAGCTTATCGAGAAACCATTCGATCTTCGGTTGAGCAAGAAGGTAAATACATTAAGCAAACAGGTGGACGTGGTCAGTACGGTCATGTATGGATTCGCGTAGAGCCTGCCGAAGCAGGAAGTGGGTATAAGTTCCACAATAAAATTGTTGGTGGTGTTATTCCAAAAGAGTATATCCCTGCTGTGGATAAAGGAATCCAAGAAGCCATGCAGACCGGTGTGCTTGCCGGCTATCCCGTAGTGGATGTAGAAGTAACCCTTTATGATGGTTCTTTCCATGAAGTGGACTCTTCTGAAATGGCGTTTAAGGTAGCCGGTTCCATTGCGTTTAAGGAAGCTTGTAAAAAAGCAAATCCTGTATTATTAGAGCCTATTATGAAAGTAGAAGTAGTAACACCCGAAGATTACATGGGGGATGTTGTGGGTGATTTAAACCGCCGCCGTGGCAAGGTAAATGCCATGAATCCAAGGGGAAATGCTCGCGTTGTGGAAGCAGAAGTACCTCTTTCGGAAATGTTTGGCTATGCCACGGACCTACGTAGCTTAAGCCAAGGTCGTGCTTCGTACACTATGCAGTTTAGCCACTACGAAGAAGTTCCAGGCAATATTGCAAAAGAGCTGCAAGAAAAAGCAGCTGCTAAGGTTTAAATTCCCCTGCAATTACAATATCTTGCTTGGTTAGCAAACCTACATTCATAGCGGATGTTCTTGTATAGTAATCTTCGGGATAAACATAGTTTTCTTCGGCAATAGATTGCCACTTTTCCTTTGGCATTTCATAAAATGCAAATTTCTTTTTAAGTAAATTCCGAATAGCATCGGTAATGGAATTTTCGAGATAATTATAATTTGGATTTTCTTCTATATTTTTAATATCTAAAATTAAAACACGTTTTATACGAGCAGAAAAAAGAAAATCACTGAAACTGAAAAAAAGCAAAAATATAAGTAAATATCGCATGTACATATTATATAAAAATTAAAAAATATGTCAACTTTTTTTGTTTTCCCCTGCAATCGAGGCTTGGCGGGACATGGATGTTCCCGCCAAGCCTCACTGGCCATTTCATTTTTCTATTGACACTCTATCCTTATCCCTATCTTTCAGTTTGATTTTAGAGAGAAGTATGGAAAAGTCTCGATGAAAAGCAGAAGGACAGAACATGGATAAAGGAAAGCAGTTTAAAAAGGGTATATTTCTGAACAAAGAAGTTATATCTAGGGGAATCGAGATCAAGGTCGTGCTGGGAATGTTGTTATCTATCCTGTCGCTTGGCATAACAGTCCAATGTAAAGAGCAAGCAGACCAACCAACCTACCTTTATGCAAAGTATCCCATTGCAGTGTATGAGTATTCTATCAAGCAAAAACGGGCAAAAAAGAAGGGCGATCCCCCCAAACAAGTTTTGAAAAAAAAGCGGAAAGACACTCTTGTTAAAGCAGAGAAAGTAAAGCTTTTGCCCATGACTGAGCAAGATAAAATGATTGCTCGCTTATCCAAGAAGAACTTAGTCAAAATAGAACAATCAGATGGAACAATCGGTTATCTAGATAAAAAACATTTAGCCGGGCAACCTCTTGTCATTGTAAAAGATAAATTGCCTTATTATAAGCGCCCGGGATCCATTAAGCTAGGTCGGTTACCGATTGGCACAATTTGTCTGACTCTAGGGACGAATCCCCAAAAAACAATGTTAAAGGTCTTTTGTGGATATGTCTGGATCAATGAAGAAGAAGTATGGATTGCTAACAAATGGATTCCCAGGAAGGGCTACTCTGTTGCAACGAAAGATATCGATCAGGCGCGCATGATTGAAAGTGCTGCAGAAATTATTCGAAAGTATAGGGAAGACGAAGCTTCGGTTGATGAACTGGAGGTAGAAGCAGCTACAAACCATTTAGAAGTTATAATCGATACTGGTGGACCACTTGCGCTAGCCGCCCAAAGGGCATTATGGGATTCAGCAGATAGCCAAGACCAAGTACAAGCAGAAGAGCCTTCTGATACAGAAAAACAAGACCCTAATGATGAAATTGGGCAAACTGAAGATGGGGATCTGTAACCTGCTCATGTACTGGTTTCAAAAAAACAACCAGTCTGCTTAACCTAATTGAACGCGTCAGGAATCATCCTAGCAAAAAAGCTTTAGGAACTTTATCCTGTCA
>RFJE01000203.1 GCA_003695005.1 Candidatus Hydrogenedentota bacterium
AAGAATTATTAAAACCGCTGCCGAAAAAGGTAAAAGGGTTATTATTGCAACTCATCTTTTAGAATCGATGGTAGAAAATCCAATTCCGACAAGGGCAGAAGTTACCGATGTAGCTAATGCTGTTTACGAAGAAGCCGATTGTGTCATGTTATCAGCAGAAACAAGTGTTGGAAAATATCCTATTAAATCTGTGGAGATGCTAGATAAAATATGTCGTCGCATCGAACGAAGTGGCGGGATTGGCTGGGCTGCCAAAAGAAAGCCACAGGGAGTAAGAGCAAAACTTTCGAAATCCGCTGTGGATTTAGGGGATCAAATTCATGCGGATGCTATTTTTGTATTTACGAGGCGTGGCATTATGGCAAGTCACGTAGCCGCTTGCCATCCTAAAATACCCCCTATCTTTGCCTTTACAAATATGACAACGGTTCGTAGAAAGCTGATTATGATGCGATCATGTTACCCCTTTCGTATTGACTTTTCTAAAGATCCGGAAAAAACCATCCAAAATGCCATGAAAGCGGTTTTATCAAGAAAGCTTTTGCCCGAAGGCGCTACCATTGTCATTGTTTCTGATATTTTAACAGCAGGAGGAGCAGTAGATGCCATCCAAGTTCGCCCACTAGAGCTTCCAAAATCATCATGAGAATTTATACAAAAACAGGAGATAAAGGTACAACATCGTTATTTGGCAAAGGCAACGTTTCTAAAAATCACTTGCGGGTTCAAACTTATGGTTCCATTGATGAAGCAAACAGTGCGATTGGCATGTATGTAACTGCTTTTAAAGATTTACTAGAAACACAAACAAAAGAGAATGATGTAAAATCGCATTATAATTTACTGATGGAAATCCAGCAGAGATTATTTGATATTGGTGCAGAACTTGCCACTGTTGGAGAAAAAAATCTCGAAAAATTAAGATACCGAGTCCAAACAAAAGATGTGGAGAAATTGGAACAAGAAATCGATCGATTAGAAAAAATCCTTCCCCCTTTAACGAACTTTATTTTACCCGGGGGATGCATGGCATCTTCTTATGCTCAATTTGCCCGATCCGTCGTTCGCCGTTCGGAAAGGGATTTTTTCTTAGCTTTGGAGCAAGAAAATTTACGGGAAGAAATTGGTGTTTACTTAAACCGACTTTCCGACTTTTTATTTGTAAGCGCAAGGTACGCAAACTTTTTAACAGACACGCCGGAAATAGAATGGAAATAATTAAGCACCAGTCGAAGTATTCACGGAAAAAGTATATTCTTGCTTTAAGGGAATAGCTCCCTCTGTAGCTAAAATATCCGTGGTAAGTTTAATATAATAAGTTGCCCCTTGTGTCCAGCCTGTTGTATCAATTCGTATTTTGCTTGCGTCGGGAGAAAACAAAATACTTGCTCCAATACAATCAGTAAAATTTGTATTGCTAACATGAACCGAACCTGTGCAAGCACCTAAGGTAGCATTCCATGTTACAGTTGTCGTGTTGATTGGTTTTGAAAAAGTATTCTCAATTGTGGTACCAGTGGTAATCGTAGAACCATTTTCTGGATTTATGGAAACCACTTCGAAAGAGGGTTTGTAACTTGCCCATTTAGGATCAAGCGGATTATCGCGGGCGGGGTCGTTAAACGTGCATGCTCCAATGAGCATAAATATTAAACAAAAGATAGTATTTTTACTCATGTTCCTATATGTCTGCTCCAGCCATAAGGGGTCATTTTTTTTCTTTGCGAGATGCCTGAACAAGGGAAAATACACGTTCTGCTGCCTCTTCGGCACTGCAGTCAGAAATATCTACTACGGCATGAGATGCTTTTTGGTACCATGGTTTTCTTCTCCGATAGACTTCTATGAGTTCTGTGTCTAAATCCGGTCTAGCGGGATTTTTATGAATCATTTTATGGCGTTTTATAACATGGTCTTCGTCCACATATAAATAGATGCAGAAAAAATTGTCTTTTAGGTATTGTGCATTTTCTTCGTTAAAAGTACCAGCTGCTGTCTCTATAATTCCACCTCCTGTATCTAAAAGAACATTGCCTGTTTGGTTTTCAATGACATCTTTTAAGGCTTTTGTTTCTAACTGCCTGAAAACCTCCCAACCTTGTTCTTCCACAATTTCATGAATGGTTTTTTGGTTATCCTGCTCAATTTTTCGATCAAGATGAATCACTTCGATATTCCACCTTTTCGCGAGTCTTTTGGCAATGGTAGACTTACCTATACCTCGAAAACCTAAAAGTGCAATTTTAGGATGAACAGGATCTACTGGTTTTAAGATGTTACGCTTTTTATTTTTTTCAGATTTCCTTTTTTTGTTGGTTTTTCTGTGGCTTTTTTTCTTCTGAAAATTTCTCGATCTCTTACGACGAAAGTTTTTTTTACTGTTTTTATTTTCGGTTTTTTCAGATGTCCTTTGCGCACTTGATGGATTTTCGGTCTGTGTTGTTCTTTCTACTACTTCCTCTACAGCTTCTGTTTGGTTTGCCTGTAAGTCGCCCTGCTCTTCCATTAAAAACAGGTTATTTTTTTAGCTCAACCTGTAAAGCTTTCTCCATAATGGTAACCGGTGCTTTTTCTCCGGTAAAAAGTTCAAATTGAGCAACACCTTGGTAAAGCAGCATTTTTTCTCCTGTTAAAACATCTGCTTTTCTTTTTTTAGCAAGCTTTAGCAAAGGTGTTTGTAACGGGTTATATACAATATCAAACACAAGTTGGTGCGAGAAAATATCTTCTTCTTGTAAAAGGCATTGTCCCTCACTATGCCCTTTCATTCCTAAAGGTGTGGTATGGATTATTAAATCAAATTCCTGCAGCTGTTCTTTGCCTACAAAAATTTCCTTTTGGATATGTGTAAAAACTTGCTTCCGAGCATATTTTTTCTTTTTTGAATGAAAGTGATAAAATCGCAAATCGGGTTTTTTCTTAACCACACTTAAACTTCTTAAAATGCTTTTTGCTGTTTTTTCATTTCGCGAAGCAATAGCTAACATTTTTGGTTTTTCTTGGAGTAAAGAAAAAGCAATGGCACGAGCCGATCCCCCTGATCCTAAAATTAAAATTTTCTTACCTGTTATGTTGAAACCATGATTATTTAAAGCCCGCACAGCCCCAATTCCGTCTGTATTGTATCCTCGTAATAACCCTTTTGGATCAAACACCATGGTGTTAATCGATCCAATTTGGATGGCTAGCGGATCTAAAGTATCTACAATACGACGAACTCGAACTTTATAAGGAATGGTGACTGATACTCCCTCAACACCTAGCTGCCTCAAGCTATGCTTTAGGCCAACGAGATTCTTCACCGGAAAGGGTAAATAGACGGCATTCATGTTCAGTGCTTCAAAAGCAGCATTATGCATAGCAGGGGATAGGGAATGGCCTAAAGGATACCCTATAATACCAAACTTCCTTGTTTTTGCATCAATTTTCATTTTGTGTTTCCACTTCTTTAAATTTCTTTAAAATAAATTCTAAATTTGGATTGCCACCAGCTTCTCGCTCCAGGTAACTATAAAATTGTTTTAAGGCTTGCAGATTGACTTTATCCTGCATATACACCATGGTTGCTTTTTTAATTTTTAAAACAGTTTGGTCTTCATCAATTTTTGCATACCGCAATCCTTTCGACTCTTCCCATTCAAACATATCGCTTTTACAACTAATTCGAAATTTTAAAATTTTAGATGTTTTAGGATTTTCCCAAATATGCAAATGGACTTGCTCATGCCCATCTAGAAAATAGCGCATTAAAACATCTTTCCCTTCCTGCTTTAATACCTTTGTACTAACTTCAAAAAGAGGCATTAATGTTTTTGGAGTTGTTGCAATTTATAATACAAGTACTGCTCTAAAAAGAAATCCATAAATCGCACATTGAGCTTACGGTTATTTAAATAAATCGTAGGGGTACTATTGACCCCTAAACGATTTCCTTCTTCTATATCGTTTATGATGACTTGCTTTGTTGTTGGATCTTTCATACAAGCTAAAAGAGAATTTGGATTCAGTCCCGCTTGGACTGCTAATTGTCGAATCTTGGCATCATTTACATTTTCATGAAGTTCTGCTTGCTTTGCATAAACAAGATCATGAAAAGCCCAAAATTTATTTTGCTTGTAAGCACAGTACGAAGCATAGGATAATTCACAAGATCCTTCATGCAATTGTCTACGCATACGAGAATTGCAATTTTTATCTAAAGGATAATGCTTGTAAATCACTTGAATCCAATCGGGGAAATCCTCTAAAAGCTTATGAAGTTTCTCGCTCATTCGTTTACAAAATGGGCACTGGAAATCAGCAAAATCTATAATCGTTAAAACAGGATTCGAGGATCCTATCCGTGGCGCATCCGCGGTATTGATGTTTACCGCAGGTTTTTTCTCAAACTCCGTAATAAATAAATTCCGAGCTCGCATGAGCATAGTATCCGGATCTTCTTTTACTACACTATTTTCGTTTTTTGTACTCGCGTGAATAATCCCCGCCGTACCTACACTCACGGAAAGAGCTGTTAGGACAAACGCAATAAAAATTACTTTATTAGTTAGCAATTTACTAAAATCAACACGAAACCCTTCGTTTAATTTTTTATTGGTTAGGTATGCCAAAATCAATATTCCTAACGTTACAAGATAGGTAAGGAGACACAAGTTACAAACAGTACCGAGTACAAAAACAGAATATAGAAATAAGAATAGATCAAAAGCAAACCCAAGCACAGCCAATAAAAGTGCAATCCGTAAGTAATTTGACTCTTCTGTAAGATAAGCAAAAAACAAACTAACAGCTAAAATTCCATAAAAAATCAATCCCCAAAATGCAATAG
>RFJE01000204.1 GCA_003695005.1 Candidatus Hydrogenedentota bacterium
ACAAGTGCCTCTAAATACATCCGCAGTGCAATGTCAGCAAGTTGAGAGGCCGAGATTTTTAAATTCCGCGACTTCGTCTGTATATAATTCCAAAGCTCCTGCTTGCAATATGTGTATATGGTTTTATAGCTATATCTCTTATCATTATATTGATGATTTTGCTCATGCGTACGTTCATCGGCTTTTAACTTTGGCAGCAGCCGAAAGATACACGCTAAAATTAAGTCCGTTTCATTTACGGTAATTCCAGCATTTCGCAGTTTGTTTTTGTAATACAACAACCTGCCAGCGACGTACATGGATGTACTAGTGCCGCGGGCGCATGGATGCGCAGGAGCGGCCAGTAAAGTTCGGCAATGTCATGCTAGATCTCGATTTTGGTATGTACGGTGTATTATCGTTGAGCTTTTCTTTTTCTTTCATTTCGTAGAATTCTTTACGCAGGTACGCATAGCGAGCTACTTTGATTTTGAAAGTCGCTCGCTTGCGGTTGTTTCGAGCACAACTTGGATTTGGATTTTCTTTTTCTTCTTTGCGGTATTGTTCAAAAATTTTAGACATGGTTTCCTCCTTGAAGCGGTTTGTTATATAATACCACAACGGGGGTGTTTTTATCAAAAAAAATGACATTACTTTGAATAAAATTGCAAAAAGGTACAAAATTAGCTAGGAATAAGACATAATCCTACGATTTTTTTCTTACTTAGGGAAAGACTAAGCGCTTAATTATCGCTAGTACTTCCATAGATACGGCGTTGCGCCGTATCGCTGATGGACAATACGCTCCGCTCACAAAAAAATCCTTTTTCGCGTGTTTTACAAAAAGAGCGTGACGTATGGACGCTTTGCAAATTGCACAAAAATTTCAAAAGAAAGAAATAAGCCCTGTTGAATTTTTAAACCAGTGTTTTGAAAACATAGAAAAATACGATTCTAAAGTACAAGCTTTTTTAGAAGTAGAAAAAGAACAAGCTTTGCAAGAGGCCAGAGAAAGTGAAGAAAGAATTGCAAAAGGCCAATCTCTTTCCCCTTACGATGGCTTGCCTGTTGGTATTAAAGATAATATTTTGCAAAAGGATCGAAAGTCGTGGTGTGCTTCCAAAATTCTAGAAGGATTTATTGCCCCGTATTCTGCCACAGTTATTGAAAAGCTTCGATCTAAAGGAATGATTCCTATTGGCAGGCTGAACATGGATGAGTTTGCCATGGGATCTTCTACAGAAAATTCTGCATACCAAAAGACAAAAAATCCGCATGATTTAGAAAGGGTACCGGGAGGATCTTCCGGTGGGTCTGCAGCTGCTGTATCTGCGGGATTTTTACCTTTATCGTTAGGGTCGGATACGGGAGGTAGTATCCGGCAACCAGCCGCGTTTTGTGGCAATGTAGGTTTAAAGCCAACGTATGGAAGTGTATCCCGCTATGGACTTACGGCATTTTCTTCGAGCTTAGACCAAATCGGCCCTTTTGCCATGACGGCGGAAGGCGCTAGAATTTTATATGAAGTCATTGCCGGAGAAGATAAGCGAGATTCTACGACAATCCCAGAAGCCGTACGGGCAAAGCATCAGGCAAAAATAAAAACAGATCTTAACGGTCTTAAAATTGGAATCCCGGAGCATTTATTAGATGGGATCTCGAAAGAAGTTTTAATGTCGTTAGAAAAAGCAAAAGAATTTTTATCGAAAGAATTGAATGCTGAAGTTATTTCGGTAAAGTTACCGCATCAAAAATATGGCATCCCAGTTTATTATATTGTAGCTAATAGCGAAGCTTCCGCTAATTTAGCTCGGTTTGATGGAATTCGTTACGGACGTCGTGCTAAAATATCCGATAATGATTTAATTCATCTTTATGAGGCTAGTCGTACCGAAGGCTTCGGATCGGAAGTAAAACGTCGCATCTTAATTGGAACTTTTGCTCTTTCGAGTGGATACTACGATGCATACTATGGTCAAGCACTAAAAGTCAGGGAGCTCATTCGGCAGGATTACCAAAATGTGTTTGAAAAGGTGGATGTGGTGCTTTTACCTACCACACCTTCCGTTGCTTTTAAGTTTGGCGAAAAAGTACAAAATCCAGTCGAGATGTATTTATCCGATGTCCTTACAGTCAGTGCTTCTTTAGCCGGTATTCCGGCAGTTTCTGTTCCCGGACCTACGGATGGCTTGCCTATTGGATTACAAATCCAAGGACCACATTTTAGTGAAAACCTTATTTTAAGGATAGCACAAAAAATGCATGAACTTTATCAGCCAAAAGTAGCTTCTTTATAGTATGTTAAGTACAAAGCCTTACAAAGGAAGTCGGGATTTTTATCCCGAGGAAATGAGATCACGAGAGTGGATATTTAGTAAGCTTTCTAAAACAGCAGAACTGTTTGGTTATGAAAAAGTAGATGCACCACTCATTGAACCGGTGGATCTTTATTTAGCAAAAACTTCGGAAGAAATTGTCAATCAACAAATTTATTCTTTTGAGGACAGAGGGGGACGGCAGGTTGCCATTCGTCCAGAAATGACCCCGACAGTTTCTCGGATGATTGCTGCGCGTTACCGAGAGTTAGTAAAGCCCATTCGCTGGTATTCCATTCCAAACTTATGGAGATACGAAAGGCCAGGAAAAGGTCGATTGCGTGAGCACTGGCAACTCAATTGTGATTTATTTGCAGCAGCCGATGAGTTTTTAGCAGATTTAGAAATTCTTTCATTAGCTATGGAAATTCCTTTAGCATTTGATGCGCCTTTAGGCAGTTTTCGCTTGTATATAAATCATCGTAAGATATTAAACGCTTTTTTGGAAAAGTTTTTGCAAATTCCAAAGGAGAAGCATGCACCTGTTGCAAGGCTCATGGATAAAAAAGAAAAACTGCCAAAAGAAACTTGGCTAGCAGCTTTGCAAGAAGAAGGCTTGTTACAAGAACAAGCGGAAAAAATTGCACAGTACATGGAAAGCGGTATAAGTTTCTTAAAAGAACACAAGGATAATTTAGATAAAGAAGCTACTTTTGGCTGATAAAGTTCATGCATTTTTTGTGCTATCCTTAAAATAAGGTTTTCACTAAAATGTGGTC
>RFJE01000001.1 GCA_003695005.1 Candidatus Hydrogenedentota bacterium
ACAAAGTGAAACTTTACTTTCTTGCGAATTTCCTCTGGAATTTCTTCTAAATCTTTCTCATTTTCTTTTGGGCAAATCATTTCTCGGATATTGCCTCGATAAGCTGCAAGCGTTTTTTCTTTTAAGCCACCAATCGGTAAAATATTCCCTCGTAAAGTGATCTCTCCTGTCATGGCTATTTCATTTTTTACAGGAATGCGAGTAAGCGCCGAAAGCGTAGCAATGGCAATGGAAATCCCTGCCGAAGGCCCATCTTTAGGAATCGCTCCTTCAGGGACATGAACAAAAATATCATTTTTTTCAAAGAAATCATCTGGTAATTTTAAAAGATGTGCTTTTGTACGCACATACGAGATGGCAATGGCTGCGGATTCTTTCATTACCTCTCCTAAATTTCCCGTTAGCTGAAGCTTGCCCTGTCCATGCGCAATCGCTGCTTCAATTTCTAAAATATTTCCACCGGTGGAAGTCCATGCTAAACCGTTTACTTTTCCAATATGCGGTTTTTCTTCTTTCTTACCATAACTATATTTAGGAACACCTAACATCTCTTGTAGGTTTTCTTTTGTTAAGCGGAACGACTCTGTTTTGCCTTCTTCTAATGTGCGTCTAGCTAATTTCCGGCAAATTTGAGCAATACAACGATTCAGCTCTCGTACACCAGCTTCCCGAGTATAGAGCCGAATTAACTCTCGTAAGGCTTCTTTTTTGTAATGAAATGAAATTTTCTTTAAGCCATTTTCTCGAATTTGTGTAGGGATTAAAAACTTCTTTGCAATCTCAATTTTTTCTTCTTCCGTATATCCCGATAAAGTAAGAATTTCTAAACGATCTAAAAGGGCTGGTGGAATGGAATGAATTACATTGGCCGTAGCAACAAAGAGCACCTGTGAAAGATCAAATGGGACTTCTAAGTAATGATCAGTAAATTCTGCATTTTGCTCCGGATCGAGCACTTCTAAAAGAGCAGCAGCTGGGTTGCCACGAATATCCGAAGAGAGTTTATCAATCTCATCTAATAAAATCACCGGATTTTTCGTTTTTGCTTTCTTTAATGCGGCAATGACTCGTCCTGGCATCGAACCAATATAAGTGCGTCGGTGACCTCGAATTTCTGCTTCGTCTCGAACACCTCCTAAGGAAATACGGACAAACTTCCGACCAAGGCATTCTGCTAGAGTTTTGGCAAGCGAAGTTTTTCCAACCCCTGGTGGCCCAACTAAACAAAGTATTGGGCCTCCTGCAGTTGGCGCAAGTTGCTTTACGGCAATAAATTCTAAAATGCGGTCTTTTACTTTTTCTAATCCGTAATGACTGCTTCCTAAAATTTTTGCTGCTTCGGATAAAGACTTTGTATCTTCCGATACTGTATTCCATGGTAATTCTAGTATCCAATCAAGATAATTACGCACCACTGTACCTTCTGCCGACATAGGTGGCATTTTTTCTAAACGAGAAATTTCCTGATCAATTTTTTCGTAAATGTCTTTGCTCAGTTCTAAACTTTTTAGTTTTTCGCGGTATCTTTCAATTTCATCTGCTTCGCCTTCGCCTAATTCTTCTTTAATAATTTTTAATTGTTCATGCAAATAAAACTGTCTTTGCATTTTATCCATTTGCCCGCGAACACGGTCATGAATGGATTTCTCTAAACTCGCAATGTCTAACTGACTATTTAAGCTTAACTTGATTTTTTGTGCTCGGTCTAATAGGGGAAGAGTTTCTAAAATGTTTTGCTTTTGCTTGTAATCCATTGGCAAGATATGTGCAATGGCATCAATTTGAAAGCTAACCGAAGGCAATGTTCGAATCTCTTGTAAAAACTCGCCGGATAGTCCACTCGTCTTTGTAAATTTCTGAAAATTAGAAAATAGCTCAAGTAAAACTTTGTCTAAAAGCTGCTTATGCAAAACATCTTCCGGAATATTTTCGTCTTCTATTAAAGTTGCATCACAAAGATAAACATTTCCCTCATCAGATAGTTTTTCGAGCTTTAATCTTTGCAAGCCTTCGACTAAAATTTTAACAGTACCATCTGGCATTTTTAGAAGCTGTAAAACTTCGCAATACACCCCAATGGAATACAAATCATCCTGCGAAGGCAAGACCATATCTTTCGACTTTTGTGCAACAAAAGCAAGCTTTCTATCTTTACGCATTGCTAAAGATACAGCTTCTTTGGACTTATCGCGACCTACATACAAAGAAGCAACGCTCCCTGGAAAAACAACAGTGTCACGTAAAGGTAGTAAAGGAATACTCGTTAATTTTTTTGCCATGAATTTACGCCATTTTTTCTTCGGATGGTAAAATTAAGCCTTCCGGCTTTTTTTTCTTTTTACCACTTACTTTCTTTTTCGGCGCAGATTCTTTATCTCCGAAGAAAATTATCTCGGGTTTTGCATTTTTTGTTACCGTTTCTTCTGTAATAATAACCTTTTCTACATTTTCCATAGAAGGAATTTCATACAATAAATCTGTCATAATTTCTTCTAAAATGGATCGTAACCCTCGTGCTCCGGTTTCCCGCGCAAGTGCTTTTTTGGCAATGGCCCGAAGAGCCTCTTTTGTAAATTCCAACTCTACATTTTCAAAAGCAAAGATTTTCTTATATTGTTTGACTAATGCATTTTTTGGTTTTGTTAAAATATCAATTAGCGCTTCTTCGGATAAAGGCTCTAATGTTCGGATGACGGGTAAGCGACCAATAAACTCGGGGATTAAACCATAATGCATTAAATCATCCGGGGTAACTTGTTTTAAATACTGTGTTTTCTCTTTCCGCTTTTTCGAAGATGCGGAAGCATCGAACCCTAAAGAAGAGCTTTCTACACGCGAACGAATAATGTCTTCTAAACCTTCAAATGCCCCACCACAAATAAATAAAATGTTTTTTGTATTCATTTGCATAAAATCTTGGTGAGGATGCTTTCGCCCTCCAACGGGGGGTACGCTAGCAATGGTGCCTTCAATAATTTTTAGTAATGCTTGCTGAACACCTTCTCCAGAAACATCACGAGTAATAGAAGGGTTGTCGCTTTTTCTAGCAATTTTATCAATTTCGTCAATG
>RFJE01000205.1 GCA_003695005.1 Candidatus Hydrogenedentota bacterium
GGCAAAGCCGCATTTTCGCTCCCAATTTACTCGAAAAACTAGCGTTTTTCTCGCAAATTGTAGCAAACATCCTGTTTGCAAGAGTCTGTGCGACAGTTGGCGCACAGACTCTAAAGCTTTTGCATAAAGTCCCACTGGGATTTTATGATATGTTCAAGGGAGTTTCGTTGAGGGACCCAGCCTAACTCCCTTTTTGCTTTTTCGGAGGAAGCTACAAGAATGGGCGGATCTCCTTCTCGTCTTGGGGCTTCTATCACATTTGCTTTTTTTCCAGTTACTTTTTCTGCTGTTTGGATTACTTCACGCACGGAAAAACCTTGTCCATTTCCTAAATTAAAAATATTAGATTTCTTTTCTCGTAAAGCGTATTCCATTCCTAATATATGAGCATCTGCTAAATCCAGCACATGTATATAATCCCGAATACAAGTTCCATCTGGCGTAGGATAATCTGTACCAAAAATAGAAATAGAATCCCGTTTTCCTAAGAGATGTTGTAAAGTTAAAGGAATTAAATGCGTTTCCGGATCATGTAATTCTCCTAAGCCATGGGTCGTATCTGCGCCCGCAGCATTAAAGTATCGAAAAATAATGGTTTCCATATCCGAATATTTACTTGCTTCTAGCAAAACTTGCTCTACCATACTTTTGCTAAGACCGTATGGGTTCATTGGCTGTACTTTTGCTTCTTCCGGAATGGGGATTTCTTTTGGCATGCCATAGACTGCTGCTGTAGAAGAAAAAACAAAGCATGGGACTTTTGCCTCCACTGCACTTTGGATGAGTGATATGGATTTTGCAGTATTATTGTAAAAGTATTTCATTGGATTTTGAACAGACTCACCAACAGAAATAAATGCGGCAAAATGCATAACAGCATCAAAGCGATGAGTATGTAAAAGTTCTTGCACCTTTTCTACATCGTTAATATCCATAAAATCACCAGAGATATTTAACTTGCTTAGGTTTCTTTTGTCCGAGGTACTTAAATTATCGATAAAATAAACTTCATGCCCGGAATCTAATAACCTCTGTGCCGTATGCGACCCAATATAACCTGCTGCTCCAGTTAATAATACTTTCACTTTTTATCCAAATATTTCTTTACGAAAGTAGTCTAAGGTAGGCTTTAATCCTTCTTTTAGAGAGATTCTAGGCTCCCAGTTTAATATTTTTTTAGCCAGGGAAATATCAGGTCTGCGGCGTGCAGGGTCATCGGAAGGAAGAGGTAGATGTTCCCAGTTTGCTTCTTTTTTTCCCAATAATTCAAAGATAGTTTCCCCAAGCTGTTTTATGGTAAACTCCCCGGGATTACCAAGATTGATAACCCGATTTTCCTGGATTACAGATGATTTTGACATTAAAAAAAGATAAATCCCTTCAATTAAATCGGTAACGTAACAAAAAGATCTAGTTTGACTGCCATCACCATAAATGGTTAATGGCTTACCGCGCAACGCTTGTACGCAAAAATTGGAAACAACTCGCCCGTCATCGGGATGCATGTTTGGGCCATAAGTATTAAAAATACGAAAAATCCGAACATCGACTCCACAGGCTCGGTGGTAGTCCATTGCTAATGTTTCTGCGGCACGCTTGCCTTCGTCATAACAAGATCGAATTCCGACAGGGTTTACATGGCCCCAATAACTCTCTTTTTGCGGATGCTCTTTTGGGTCTCCATATACTTCCGATGTGGAAGCTTGCATAAAAATCATATTATTTTTTTTGGCAAGATTTAGCAAATTGCGTGTCCCGAGCACCGATGTCTCCCAGGTATAAATGGGATCTTGCTGGTAATGAGGTGGAGAAGCTGGACAGGCCATGTTTACAATGGCATCTGCCTGGACTTCCGGTAAGGGATAACGAATATCAATGGTTTGCAAAGTAGCTCCCTTTTGTAACAAAGGTTCAATATTTTGCCTGCGCCCTGAGTGAAAATTATCCCAGATTTCTACTTCATGATTTTCTTGAAGAAGCCGTTCAACGAAATGAGAACCTAAAAAACCTGCTCCACCAGGTACAATAACTTTCATTGAAAATCAGGTTTTTTGTTTTAGACAACCGGTCAAATGGTTTACAGGTTGATATTATCTTTTATTGTGCATTATGCTTAAGCTCACGGAATTTTCACATGGTGCTGGTTGTGGATGTAAGCTATCACCTGCCGTATTAGAAGAGATTATTGGTAAAGTTTCCTTTCCATTGGGAGATAACCGACTCCTTGTTGGACAGAGCACAAAAGATGATGCAGCCGCATACCAATGGGACGACCAAAATATTCTTTTGAGCACAACCGATTTCTTTTTACCGATTGAGGATGATCCATTTCTCTTTGGGAAAATTGCAGCAGCCAATGCCCTGAGTGATATTTATGCCATGGGAGGAACTCCTATTTTAGCTCTGGCTATTTTAGGCTGGCCAATTAATAAACTACCTGCTAGCGAAGCCTCAAAGGTTATGGCAGGTGCAGTGGAAATTTGCAAAGAAGCCAGGGTTGTGCTAGCTGGCGGTCACTCTATTGATAGCCCGGAGCCTATTTTTGGTCTAGCTGTCAATGGTAAGGTTGAGAAAGCAAAACTCAAATTAAATTCTAATGCTCAAAAAGGTGATGTCTTA
>RFJE01000206.1 GCA_003695005.1 Candidatus Hydrogenedentota bacterium
GTAAAGTCGAAGTATACAATGTTATCATTGGCAGCATCCCCGTGACCGGTGGCATTAAAAGTAAGTCCGGTGTAACCTGCTACACTAAAGTTTGTTGCATTAACAGTAGCATCAGAGATGTTTTCGCTGTACGTAAGCTTTATAGCATCAATTTGTCCATTTGCATTGAAATCCTGTGTTTCGCGAGAAAGCAGGACAGGAGCTGCTTTATCGGTGGCCGTTTTGCTTGTGCTGGCTAATAAATTACCCCACATATCCGTTAACGTTCCTTGGGTGTAATTGACCGTTGGGGTGGATCCTGTATCTGCGGATGCTCCTTCGGTAAACGTAATATAAATGATATTATTATTGGTCACATCTCCATTTGTTGTAGAGCTAAAGCTTTCTCCTGTATAACCTACAACATCAAAATCCGTGGCTGTTACACTTGCATCTGAAATATTTTCATCAAATGTAACTTTAACCGCATCAATTTTACCATTACCATTTAAGTCGGCAGTTTCTACTGCTGTAATGGTCGGTGGAATGGTATCGACTCCAAACGTTCCTGTAATGGCACTAAATGTATTTACGGAAATATTTCCCACACCATCTTGGAATTGTAAACTACCAGCAGACGTAGTAATGGTATCCCCCACAGCAATGGTGGGAGCAGAAGTTGTAGAAGATAGAGTAACTGTTAAAACATCCCCTGCTGCATTCCATACTGCAGATCCAATGTTACTAGAACCATCTAGCCAAGTATGTGAATTGTTCAAAGTTAATCCTAAATCGATATTGGCAGCTGAGACCGCTGGTTTTGTAGTTGGCTCCGAAAAGGTAATGGTAACAGTATCTCCAGCATTTGGGCCGGGAGAAGCCCCCCCATCGGCAGCAACAGCAGAGATGATTTGTGGAGCTGCTTTGTCTGTCGGAGTCAGTGGACCTGCACTGGCTAAAGAAGAAGTCCCTGCTAAATTCGTTAATGTGCCAGCTGTATAAGTTACAGCTGGAGTGGCATCGGTATCTGCCGTGCCTGATTCTGTAAAGGTTATATAAATTACATTATTATTGGCAGTATCTCCATTGGTGGTACTCGAAAAAGCAAGACCTGTGTAACCAGTAATGCTAAAGTCTGCTGGATTAACTGTGGTATCATCCACATTATCATTAAAAGTAATTTTAATCGCATCAATTTGGCCATTTTTATTTAGGTCCTGTGTTTCTAATGTTTGGATCGCTAAATCACCAAAAGATCCTGTAATAGGGGCTGAATTATTGGCAGCGTTAGAAACCGCATCTAAAATGGTAACTCCATCTAAAGTAATGATGTCCCCTACGGCAACACTTGGTTTTGCTGGTGTTCCACTTGCTGCATTTAGAGTAACTACTAAGGTGGTAGCACTTGTCCAAGTTGCCGAAGAAATAGCATTCGCAGAATCTTTCCAAGTATGCGCATTATTTAATTGTAAAACCCCATCAATAATAGAAGCTGTAATACTTGGCTGGTTTGTATTTTCGCTAAATGTTAAAGTTACATAATCTCCTGCGTTTATACCGGGACTACTCGGTGCTGGGTCCGTAGCAACTGCGCTAATAAGGGCAGGAGGAGCTTTATCGGTGGCGGCTGCTGTGGAGGTTGTGGCTAATAAATTTCCCGCTAAATCAGTAAGGGTGCCCTGTGTATAGCTTACAGCCGGTGTCGCGTTCGTATCGGGTGCTCCCGATTCTGTAAAAGATATATAAATCACGTTATTGTCGGCAACATCGCCGTTCGCGGAAGAGTTAAAAGTAAGACCTGTATAACCGGTTACAGCAAAGTCTGTAGCCCGGACTGAGCTATCTTTTATATTTTCCGAAAAAGTAATTTTAATAGCATCAATTTGACCATTTTTATTTAAATCTTGTGTTTCCCATGATGTAATGGTTGGTGGAGTAGAATCTGCATTAAACGTACCTGATAAAGTAATAGTATTATTTGTAGCATTTCCTGCTGCGTCCTGAATCGTTGTACCATCGGCTGTAATACTATCTGGGGTAGGATCCGTTTGGATTGTAGCTTGCACAGCATCAGATCCCATGGTGATGGTTAATGTGTCATTGGCCACGGTGGTAGAAGACCAAACAGCAGAAGTAATCGCGCCGGCTCCATCTAACCAACTATGAGCATTACTAGGAGCTAAAACAGTATTGATATTGCTGGAATTAATAACGGGTGCATTCGTACTTTCAGAAAACGTAATCACTACGGTATCATCACCATCGGGGCCATTAAGAATGGTCGTATTATCGGAAGCAAAAGCGGAAAGCATAGCTGGTGGTGCTGTGTCGGTTACCGTGAATGTGGTCGCTGCTAATGCATTCCCAACAATATCTGTTACTCCTGGGGTATTATTATCAATATAATTAAAGGTAGGAATAGCATCGGTTTTGTAGGCATTATTTTCTGTAAATAATAAGTACACTACATTGTCATCTGCGACATCTCCTAAATACGTTGGATTAAACGTAAGACCGGTAACCGCTGCTCCGCCCAGTTTAATATCAAATCGACCGTTATTGACTGCATTTTGTACCGAAGCATCATCCACCGCTTCCGAAAAAGTAATTTTAATGGCTTCTATTAAACCATTGGAGTTCCCATCTATCGTACCAATGGAAGTGATAGTTGGTGGTGTGGTATCCGTAGACGGATCTTGCGCGCCTTCGTACACTTTAACCCGATCCATGATGTAGTAAGCTGTATCACCTAACCCCCATCCACCATCCCAGCTATAGTCATTAAACTGAATTTGGCTTACCGGGCCAGGATTTGCAGGGGTTAGCCAACCACTTGAACAGTTGGTTGTGTCCAGAACTCCAGGGTTCGAGTTATTATCCATGATAATTTTATATAAATCATTTGTATTATCTCCAATAACACGAACTCGACGCCAGTCTGTATTATTAATAATGTCACAAGCTGCAGGCATCACAAAATTCTGCCCAACCCAAGTTTGCAATCTGCCAATTCCATTACCGTTTGCGTAACCTTCCCCTCCTAAATCCGTAGCTATAATAACATTACCTGCCGCATCTCGAAAGTATAAATTAAAAGAGTCAGCATCAGGATCTGACACTTTAAAGTAAATATCAATATATGTAAATTGCAGTCCGCTTCCTGTAAAATCTGCTTGCAAACGATTGTTGGAAGAAGATTCATTTAATTGTTGATGGTGAACTCCCTGTCCTGTGTAACCATTCGCCACTACATCGCGAATCCCGTTTGCATTCCAAGCAACAGTAAGCCAATCTGGCTGGGTTCCTGTCCCATTGCCTAATGGGCCTGGAGTCGCTCCGGCACCTACGGTTAGCGGTTGTCCTAATGTATAAGCTTCAAAATCATCCTGGAAACGAGTATCTGCATACAGTGCTACCGTAAAAAGAAACGAGAGAATGATTGCAATATGTTTGCGTTTATGCATGCTCACCTCCTACCGTTCTACTCCATCCACAGGATATGGTAAATCAAACCTCTTTACTCCTTGCCGCGAAATCGCATAGTGAATGTATTTCCACCTTGTATCTTTAGGGACAATTAATACTAAATACTTTTTACCTCCTAATGTTACCTTTTGAATTCTTGCTTGACGAATTTCAGTACGAATTCCTTGTAAATGCTTTCTGTTCTCAGCAGAGTCGGGTACAATAAAAAGACGTCCTAAATTTTGCCAGCGAGCGAGTTTTTGCTTTGTAGCCTGCAATCGAACTAATTTTCTCAAGTTTTCTCTGAGCTCTTTAGCATGTTTTATATATTCTTGTTTCGATTGATTTGAGTCAGCATACATAAAATTGAGAAAAGAAAAGAATGCAATAAAAACAGCGATCCATTTCAGCTTCACTTTTTCCTCCTTTTCTTATGCTTTTTGTGCTTTTTATGCTTATGGGCTTTAACAATTTTTTCTCCTCTTTCATTTAGAGTCGATTCATCGAGCGGGTTTTCCGCTAAAGGATCTTCTAAAAGAAGTGGCTTGTTTACAGGGGCTAATTTCTTCGGACCAATAGAACCAAAAGGTTTAGAAAAGCGGGCACTTATCATAATATTATTGCCTAAAATTCCCATCGGTTGATACGACCCATCAATTTTCCAGGTAAAGCTTGGCATTTCTTGTGCAACCCCTGTGCCAAAAGCAATCCCATTGAGTGCTAACCCCGAAAGATAACGCCCCATTAAAAACCACTTAAAGCGACCAAAGTAAAGAGAAAGTTTTGCTCCACCGCCTACGACTAAAATTTTCTCGAGCCAATATTCTCCACTTGGACCAAAAGAAAAATTCATCCACTTTGGTAAAAAGGATTTTAATTCATAAGTTAAAGCTGCATTGAATTTTGCTGGCAACGGTGAGGCCTGCCTTTCAAACTTTATCCCAGGACCAAATCCCGTACCGGAAACAGAAAGCCAGAGAAAATTTCGCATCACTAACATTTGCCCTTTCATGCCAGCATCAAAACCCACCCCCGTAGCTGTAACCTGGTCTAATTTATCATAAAGCAAACGAACATTTCCACCAATTGTCCACCGACCAAATAAAGGACGAGCATAATTTAAAATTCCCATAATTTCATAAGCGGAAATGGAACCTGTGGAGATTCCATTGGCATCTACACCATCAAAACGACCATAATTTAAATGCGCAAAAGAAATCCCAAAAGTACCAACCGTAGGTGAAACCTGGTATACAAACGATGCATTTAAGTATGAAATGGAAGCAGGCAGCTTTTGGTATGTTACAAGCCCATCCCAGGAATAGTGATAGCCTGGATAAGGCTCTGCAGTAGCTGCTGGATTAATGGCCATAGCTTCTACACCGGTAAGTTTAGCAGAATGCCCCCTCGACAATTCATAAGCATTGGAAGGTAATGTCATAATAGGGGCTGTGGAAGTAAAACTTGCAAAAAGTGGTGCATACCATACAAAAATGCTGATGATCAACACCCGTTTCATAAGTTCCCCTTCTCTCTTATACTATGACGAATGGGAGTTAGAAAAAGTCGACAAAATTTTAAAAAAAGTTGACGTAGGGTAAATTTTTACTTTGAAAAATAGATGTCAGTATTTTTTAATCTTCTTATTCGTTAAAATTAGAATGGATGAAAGCATTTGCTAATGTTTGTTCGCTAGGCCACTTTATCGAGTATCTTTTCTAAGAGGCGCTTATTAAACTCATCGGACATATCCCAGCGGCTTTGCATGGCCGCTAAAACTTGTTCGGTTCTTTTCTGTCCATCTTCAATGATTAGCTGCGTACGTTTATTCCCTTCCTCAATGATTTTTTCTAAACGCTTATGGCCGTCCTCCACCATTTGTTGGGTTCGCTTATTGCTTTCATCAATCATTTGTTGGGTTCGCTTATTGCTTTCATCAATCATTTGTTGAGTTTGTTTATTGCTTTCTTCTATTAACTTTTGTAACCTTTCGTCAGCCCGTCGATTTTCTTTTTGCGATTGGTATGCAAAATACCACATTAAAAAACCAAAAAAAAGGCCTAATATACTCGCCATCCCTGCTGTTGTATTTAACCACTCCATCTTTTATTAAATTATATACAAA
>RFJE01000207.1 GCA_003695005.1 Candidatus Hydrogenedentota bacterium
CTGGATCTAGATTAAAAAAAGGGAAAAAAGGCCTGCTCGTGCTCAAACAGTCCTCGCGTAAGGCTGCGGAACTGCGCCGAGCAGGCCTTTTTTCCCTTCACCGAGAATTGCTGGTTTTTATCTACCACGTGGATGGTGTTTTTTGTGTGCTTCTTTCATTTCCTTGCCAGCTACATGTGTATAAATTTGTGTGGTGGAAATATCAATATGCCCAAGCAACTCTTGTACCGATCGTAAATCAGCGTTATTTTGGATTAAGTGAGTGGCAAAAGAATGACGCAATGTGTGAGGCGTAATATTCTTTTCTATTTTTGCCCGCTTCATATATTTTTTTAAAAGCCGCCACGCACTTTTGCGATTTAAAGCTCCCCCTTTTTTAGAAACAAATACATATTCGGACGAACTACCTTGCAATATTTCCGATCTTGCTTCCTTTAAGTACTTTCCTAATAAATCCGCAGCAATTTCTCCATAAGGAACAATACGCTCTTTGCCGCCTTTTGCAAAGCGAATGGTAAGTAGCATATTTTTATCATCAATATCTTTTAGTTTTAAATTACAAGCTTCTGAAATGCGCAAACCAGAAGAATACAAAAGTTCAAACATGGCTTTATCCCGCAATTCTAAAATGTTGTTTTCATTAAAAACCGAAAATAATTTTACAATTTCTTTTTGTGTTAAGTAGTCGGGTAAGTCTTTTTCTATTTTAGGCGTTTCTACTTTTTCAGCAGGATTATTCTCAATATGATTTCTTTGCTCTAAAAATTTATAAAAATGTCGAAAGCAGGCAATCATCCTTGCTTGTGTACGGGGAGCAATTTGCTTTTTACTCACTTCTTCTCTTAAAAAATTTTGGATATCTTTTTGAGTAACTTCCAATAAGTTTTTTTTCTTATGGCTTACATATTTCGATAACTTGTTTAAATCCGATGTATAAGAAAATATGCTATTTTCGGCAAGACCGCGTTCTACTGTTAAGTAATTCTTAAACTCTTCAATCCAGTCTTTTTTTAGTCCCACGAAACTCTCCTTTTTTATGTCTTATAGGACTAAATTCGACAAATTTGTTTGCGCTTTGTAGGAATTTTTTATTTTAGCAAGCTCGTGCTCCAACATCCTGTTGGAACACAGACTCATGCTTTAAGGAGGTGCTTTTCTAAAGCCAAGAAAATACGACAAAGTGATAGCCATGAGTCCAAAACACCAGAGAATAGAAGCCATTTGCAAGTGAATCATATAGCTTTTTAATAAAAAAGCAGTAGAACGAGTCCATAAGCCTAGAAAAAGAGTTCCCCAAATGATATGCGCATACCATACATTTTTTTCTAAATCATTGGGGAGGCCTTCATGTCCATAGAGTACCCGCGACATGATCATAAGGGCAAATAGCCCAACAATGCCAGCAAGTACACCATGACTAATATGAGCCATATACACAGGGAAAAAGGCTTCCGTCCAAACAGACAGCAAAGCTGTAATGGCCAGTGCTCGTATCCAAAGGGATACAGCCAATGGATTTTGTGACTTCGAAAAAATATTCCAGCCACCTATTAAAATCCAAGTAACAAGCACTGCCCGAATGGTACTTGTAATATAAGCGGTTTGTGGATTTTGGAAAAAGTAACTCATGATAAAAATGAATGAGTAAATATGTGGCCAATGTAGGCTCATGAAATATTTTACTGTTTTTGCATTTGGTGCCGTTCCAAGTAACATTACCCCTAATTTTTGCCCAATCCCTAAAACAAGCAATAAAAACAAACCATGATGATACACAACTCTTGCGCTTTCGGCAATTGTTAGGCTTACATAGTGGAACTCGCCTGCAAGGCGTAACAAAATAGAAAGAGTAGCGGCAGAAAAGCCCCAAAAAACATAAGGCATAAAAAAAGGTATAAAGCCCTGCCTTTTTTTTGTAGCATCCCATAAATACAATAAAAATAAAACAAGAGTTAAAATAAGCATCGTATAATAAAAAACAGGAGAAAGAAAAATACCCGTGATTGCAAAAAGATGACTTATGAAAAGAGCCATAAAAAGTGGTTTTGGAATTTCGAGACTCGTTAAAAAACGCGGGACGGCAGTTAGCAAAAAGCCGAAGGCTGCACTCAATAAAAAGCCCGTTACCATGAGTTCTCGATGATAAAAAATAGCATTTTTCGGGGGGTGAATCCAAAGTAAAATGCCAACAAAGCCTGTTATAAAAGCTAACGGGAAATAAATGCGATATGCCATAATCGATATTGAACTCTAAAATGAAAACAAGCCGGCAAGCAAAATCGAGATTAAATGATACCTTTTTTTCCTTGTCCGGATGTTTAGAGTTTGAACAAGGATTCATGAAGATAGCTGTTGCCAAAGAAAGTATGGAAGGGGAAAAGCGGGTAGCGCTTGTTCCTGATTCTGTTAAAAAATTAAGCAAAGCCGGATATGAAATCATCGTCGAAAAGGAAGCAGGGCTTAAAGCTTCTTTTTATGACGAAGAGTATAAAGAAGCTGGAGCATCCATACTAGATAATTTTGCGCAAACTGTACAAAATGCAGATATTATTTTTAAGGTACGTCCCCCGACTGTACAGGAAATTGAAGCTCTTCCCGAAGGTTCTACTTTAATTAGTTTTCAGGATATTATCAATAAGAAAGACAATTTAGCTCTTTTTGAGAAAAAGAAGCTCAATACACTTGCTGTAGAATTTATTCCTAGAATTACTTTAGCCCAATCGATGGATGTATTGAGTTCAATGGCAACTGTTGCCGGCTATCGTGCAGTGTTAGAAGGAGTGCATTTACTGCAAAGATTTATGCCGATGCTTATGACGGCTGCAGGAACAATCCCGCCTGCTAAAGTCCTCGTATTAGGAGCGGGAGTGGCCGGCTTACAGGCAATTGCTACTGCAAAACGGCTTGGAGCTGTTGTGGAAGCTTTTGATGTTCGGCCTGCTGCAAAGGAGCAAGTGGAAAGTTTAGGAGCAAAGTTTGTAGAAATGGAGCTCGATGAATCCATGCAAGATGATCAGGGGTATGCCAAAGAAGCCAGCGAAGAGTTCATCCGTAAAGAGATGGAGCTTATTCATAAGCATTTACAAAAAGCTGATTTATGCATTACAACGGCGCAAGTTTTTGGCAAAAAGGCACCTATTTTAGTAAAGGATTATATGGTGAAAGACATGCGCCGAGGTTCCGTCATTATTGATTTAGCAGCCGAGCAAGGCGGAAATTGTGAGCTAACCCGAGCCGGCGAGATCGTTGAAGAAAATGGAGTTTTTGTATATGGACCAAAAGATTTAATTAGTACCATGGCAGAGCCGGCAAGCAGAATGTATTCTAAAAACATGGAAAATTTAATTTTATACTTACTGAAAGACAAAGAAGCCATTGATTTTGATGCCGAGGATGAAATTATCCGTAGAACAACGGTAACAAAGCAAGGTGTTTTAGTTTCTGAACTTGTTAAGAAAATTTTAGGGGGATAATATGGATGTAACACAACTTGTAATGACATTGTATGTTTTTATACTCGCTATTTTTGTAGGGTTTGAGCTGATTTCTAAAGTGCCACCTACTTTACATACACCGCTTATGTCGGGTTCGAATGCAATTTCGGGGATTACGCTTTTAGGAGCATTGCTTGTTGCAGGAAGGCAAGCAAGTGGCTGGCAGGATGTAAAAGTGTTTTTAGGTTTTGCTGCCATTGCTTTTGCGGCTATCAATATTGTTGGTGGTTATGTAGTCACGGATAGGATGCTACAAATGTTTAAAAAGAAGGAAAAAAAATAGGAGAACCTTATGCTAGAGTTTTTAGAGCAAAAGTGGTTAATTGATTTAATTTATTTAGGTTCTGTTTTACTTTTTATTTTTGGTATTAAGAATTTAAGCTCACCTCGTACGGCTAGAAAAGGCAATGCTCTTTCTTTAACAGGGATGCTTATTGCTGTTGCAGTAACCTTACTAGACCCTGTTATTATTGAGCACATGCGTTTTGATATTATTGTTCCTGCTCTTTTTGTTGGTTCTCTTGTTGGTTTAATAATGGCTAAAAAAGTTAAGATGACAGGGATGCCACAAATGGTGGCCTTACTGAATGGTTTTGGCGGGATTGCTTCTGCCCTTGTGGCCATTGCAGAATATTACGAAAATCCGGCAACATCTGCCGATGATACGGTTCACTTTATTACACTTGTTGCTTCTATTGTTGTTGGTTCGTTAACTTTTGTAGGAAGTGTGGTTGCTTTTGCTAAATTACAAGGTCTTATGCCCGGCCGTCCAATGATGGTAAAATCTTCTAAACCAATTAACGTAATTTTATTATTAGCGGTAATTGTTTTCGGTGTGCTGTTAGGTCGAAGCCCGCAGGCCGAAGAATATGCATTAGCCATTGCAGGCATAGGTTCCATTTTAGGTTATACTTTAGTCGTTCCCATTGGTGGTGCGGATATGCCGGTAGTGATTTCTCTACTGAACTCTTATTCCGGAATTGCGGTAGCACTAACAGGTTTTGTTCTTAAAAACAACGCATTAATTGTGGTTGGTTCTTTAGTCGGTGCTTCCGGCATTATTTTAACGAATATTATGTGTAAAGGAATGAATCGCTCGCTAACCAATGTGCTTTTCGGTGGTTTTGGCAGCGATTCTACAACCGGCGGAGAAGGGGGAGCTGTAACGGGCACTGTAAAATCGGCGTCGCCAGAAGAGGCAGGCATGATTTTAGATATGGCGGAATCGGTAATTATTGTGCCTGGCTATGGTATGGCTGTTTCGCAAGCGCAGCATGTTGTAAAATCACTTGCAACTTTGTTGGAGTCACGTGGCGCGAATGTTCGCTTTGCCATTCATCCTGTGGCAGGGCGGATGCCTGGACACATGAATGTCCTTTTAGCCGAAGCCGGCGTGGATTACGATAAGCTTGTAGAAATGGAGCGCATTAACGATGATTTTAAAAATACAGATGTTGCGATAGTTATTGGTGCTAATGATGTGGTGAATCCTGCAGCAAAAAACAACCCGAATTCCCCAATTTATGGCATGCCTGTTTTAAATGTGGAAGAAGCTAAAACTGTTTTAGTTCTTAAGCGATCTCTTAACCCCGGATTTGCAGGGATTGATAATGAGCTCTTTTATAAAGACAATACTCTTATGGTCTTTGGTGATGCTAAAAAGACTGTAGAAGAAATGATTGCAGCTCTCGAAGAGCTCGGGGATTAACTTGCAATCGGTGCTTCATAAGGAGCACCTTTTTGTACCATATACTCAATATATTCTTTTAATCTTTCAAAGCTTGTCATCCCGGAATGTTCAGAGTATACGAGTCCTTTAAACTCAACTCCAACATAAAGCTCACCTGTATCTTTTTGTCGAATGTGCTTAATTTCTGCATAAAAGCGAAGAGGCTGCTGCATTTTAAAAATAACATCAAAAACCATTTCGTTTCTGTTTAAAATATATTGTTGAAATTCAGGGTCTGTAATTTTTAATAAGGCACCACCAAGTCCAATATTCACAATGGCCTGTCTTTCTTTTAAGAAAATGGTGTTTGCATCTTTAATACGCTTTAAAACTTCTTCCGCTGCTTCTTTTAAAGTTTGCATATCTTGTTTTGTAAGCTCTTTCTCTTTGCTTTCTAAATATAAGTAGCCAATCGGAAATGTTTGTTGTTGTAAGTTTGTGTACAAAATAGGATAATAAATAGCTGATTTTAAGCCTTCATCTAATGCCATTTTCCTCATGGCTTCTACGGCTTCATCAGCAATTTTAGGCAGTTCTATCGATTTGCTTGTTCCTAAAATATCTTGTTCCCATAAAATTTTTGCCTCTTTTAAGTCGGTTACAATAAATCCTTGTTTTGCTTTCTTTAAGATTTTACTTTCCCAACGATTATCAATGGGATTCATTTCTCGAATTTTTAAGCCCGCAATACGAGCAGATAATCTTTTTTCTTCTTCATGGAAAATAACCCGATTCGACACAGAGTACCACATCGGGTTCATATCAATTTTATTTTTAGATATATAAAAATTGCTTGATACAATAGAATCGTCGGGGTTTATTAAACGACCTTGCTTGCGGGGATTTGTATCAATCCTTACTTCCAGAACTCGCATTTTAACACCGTTTGTACCTTCTTCTATGAGTTCACAATCAAATTCCATTTGGCGCTTTAAGGTTTTAAACAAAGTAAGCTGATTGGGGACAGGATAATCTGCCGGAAATTCTAATAGCAATACATACCCATACTCGTCGGATTTTTCCATTCCCTTGGGGGTTGCATGAACGACCGGTTCGGTATTTCGAATACCTAGTGGTGTATTTCCCACATATTCTTTTAATATGTACTCGAGTTTTTGTGGATCGGTAATTACTTGCGCATCTCGTTTACTGTCTTTAAGGATTTTTAAAGTATGTACTTCCATTTAGCCCCCTTTATTGTCGAACTTTTTATTTGTATACTTAATAAGACGAAAAAAAGATAAAATGGCGACAAGGAAATCATCCACCAAACAAAAAATATTCGCCGAAATGACTGTTCTTTTATATATTACCACTATGGCTGTACGAAAAATTTTAACAATTCCAGATCCCCGTTTGTACGAAATTAGCGAAAAAGTAACGGAATTTGGTCGTCCATTACGGCCGCTCATTCGCGATATGTTTGATACGATGTATGCTGCCGATGGGGTCGGTTTAGCGGCTATCCAAATTGGAGTTAAAAAAAGGATTTTAGTGTTAGACCTTACCCATTTTGGCTTTGTAAAAGGTGTCTTTATCAATCCCGAAGTGGTAGAACAGAGCAAAGAAATGCAAGAGGGAGATGAAGGTTGTCTTTCTGTACCAGGGTTGTCTGTACCTTTAAAAAGGCCAAAGTATGTCAAAGTAAAATACCAAGACTTAAATGGTTCCGAAAGAATCATAGAAGGAGAAATGTTGCTAGCACGTGCCTTGTTGCATGAAATGGATCATTTAGATGGAAAAGTCTTCGTGGATTTATTAGAGCCAGCTATTAAACGAGAAGTTGCCGAAGATATTGAGCGAATTAAGCAAGGCCTTATGCCACAAAAGGAGAGAATCCCTGAATATCGAAAAGAAGTTAGTAAGGCGCGGGCATAGCGATAAGTTCAGCGCTTCTCGGCATTTCGCCTAGAAGCGCTGAAGTCGAATTAAAGATAGGGCAAAAAGGCTCCCTCATCCCTCACCTTTTTTTACGTTTTGTAACATAAATGGCGTGCATTGCTCCTATTTAAGTAGAAAACAAAATCTTGTTCTACCTTTGTGTAAAAAAAGGTGAGGGATTCAGGGTGCGTAAGTTGCACCCTGCATGCCTTTTTGCCCTTCATCGAGAATTTCTGCGATAAGCTTATCTTTCTTTAGGATAAACCGAGTCTTATTTTGCGGCAATTGTTTACTCCATTTTTGAATATATTTTAATATCCTCTTAGCAAAAATTCCTTTTGAAAATTTAGGAATGAATGGAGTAAATTCTTCTTTTTTCTTTTTTATACGAAATGGTTTTGCATTATTCGTATATAGGGGAAAAATTTCGGTTTTTAAAAACGACACTTTTTTATTTTCAATTTTTACGGTTAGCCGTAACGCCATACTGTACATTTTTGCCTTTCTTTTTTTATATCGGGATGTTTTTGTTCCCATGGCAAAGTTTCCTAAAGAATAAGCAATGAATCCATGATGATAAAATTGAACTCCCTGTGCTACATGAGGATGGTGCCCTAAAATTAAATCCGCTCCTGCTTTAATGACTGCTTTGTATTTTATTCTTTTTTTGCGGGAAGGAATATGGGTATATTCTCTGCCATAGTGAATAGAAACAATAATAAAATCAGCTTGTTTCTTTACTGTGCGAATATCTCTTTTGACTCGTGCCAGCCGAAATAAGTTGACTTTATTTTCGCAGCAGTAAGAGTAAGCTAAAAAAGCCACTTTAAAATTTTTTCCTTGTGGCGAGAAAACGAGATACTTTCGTGCTTGCTTTTTTGTAAGTCCAGCCCCTGTCCATTTTAGATACGGCGAAAATTCTCTTTGTTTTTCGAGGTACTGAAAAGTATCCTTAACTCCCTTTTTTCCTGCATCATAAATATGATTATTCGCCATCGAGAGCAAATTAAACCCAGCTTCTCGAAGCCATCTAGCTTCTTCTGGAAATCCAGTAAACTGATACTTATAGATTTTAGGTCTTTTTGTTTTTTGTTTTGTTAAAGGAGCTTCTAAATTTCCAAAGGTTAAATCCGCGCTTTGTAGAAACTTTCTTGTACGAGAATAAATGTTACTACCCAGCTTTGAAAAAACTTTTTTCAATTTTGTATTGCAAGGATGAACAATATCACCCACTGCCACGATGGTCAGGAGATTCGATTTGCTTTTTTTCAAAGATTTAGCTTTATTTTGTTTGCAATGGATGCAAAGGAGTAATACTGCTAAAATAATGTGTTTCATTTAAGGATAATAAAATATTTCTCACTCTCGACTGTACAGAAAAAATTGAAATTTATTCTTGAGCTTTAGCTTTCATTACCACTAACCATGCTAAATCTTCAGGGAGCGGCTAGCTTTTTGTGGACAGCAAAGCTAATTTGTTTCGCTTTTTAATATCGACACGAAAATACTTTACAAAATATCCGTTTCTGTTAAGCTGTATCTGGAGGTAATATGAATAAAAAGAGAGTGAATTCATTATCTCTTTCGCCGCGACAGAGCGGGAAAGTAATCCTGAATCTTGTCAATCGCGCTCAAGATGAGCAGTATGATACTAGCATTACTTTACCGAAATGGCAGACTTATCGTATAACAGCTGCAAAAGAAAAATTAAAGGAACATGGAATAAAAATGACCACTACAGAAATTATTTCTGCTTGCATCCGAATTTTAGCAAAAAAAGTAAGGCGACATAAAGTATGTAATACAACTCGCGTTAGACGGAAAAATCCAACGTTAGGCAAATATAAGAAAGTTTCCGTTCAGTGGGAAGCAGAAGTGTATAATATTCTTTTGATGCTTGCTGATCATGCACGAGTGTGTCACTCAGTGATGGCGGATATTGCATTAAGGATGTATTTAGAGATAGTGGTAAAAGCGCTGATTGCAGAGGGAAAGGGAAAAGTAGAGATATGCTTTATACGACATCGAGGTAAAGAAGTGGTAAAATCACATAAAAGCATTGACACCCTGTATTTTGCGAGGTTACTAAATGGCCTGTACGGTATTTACCGTAGAAGGACTTGGCGATGTGGTAGCAAAAGCTTAATTTATAGATCGTCATGGGATTTTTTCTGATAAGTATAGCGAATTTTTGACACGTTAACGATAAAGACTATGGGTCATTTAACAGGAATCCCCGCTAGCTGTATTTTAAGGTTTCACAAAAATGTAGCTACCTTCTCAAGAGCTTGTGCGCCAACCTCCTGTTGGCACATAAGCGGGACGCTTCAATGCGGCAAAGCAGCATTTCCGCTCCCATCCCTCACCACTTTCTTTTGAAAGTGGTGAGGGAAAGAGTCTGTGCGCTAGTTGGCGCCCAGACTCTCAAGTTAGCTCTTTCACAAAATAAAATTGAGGCAGGGTAAGCGTCAAATGAAGTCGTAATAAAAATTATAGCTGATACGGATTGCACTATTTTCTAGCTCACCCGCTCGGGGGGTGGCGTAGGACGCGCAGTGATGAGACGGTTGACGGGACGGAAAACGTACAGTAACCTTTTCTTGTAGAATAAGTTAGAAATATTCATAGTCTTGTTTAGCC
>RFJE01000208.1 GCA_003695005.1 Candidatus Hydrogenedentota bacterium
AATTAAGGCTTTCTTTGGACTTTCATGAACCCCGAGAACAACGGCACTGACTAAAAAAGGGGCAAACGCAATATGGTTACCTTGCGAAGCTTCGAGTAAATAAAATCCCGCGGCTAGTTTTGATAGCTCATAAGAAGATGTCCAATATTCATTTTCCTCTCTACCGATATGAATCTCTTTTACAAGGGGATACGACAATGGCTTAAAAAGTGCCCTGTCGGGATACCTGTCTTCGTAAGGAAATTGGTACGGCTTTAAACCTAATAACTCGCGCAACCGAACCCGACTAGATTCTCGCATATAATTTCGTGCTGATTCAAAAAAAGCACGAGTAATGTTCTCCTTAAAAGAAGCGAGCATGGCATAGCCACCACTGCTTCGTCTTTTGGCTTTTACCTTTACCTCATGAGCATTGGTTTGTCCTTTTAAAAACTGAACAGGATCTGCAATGCGATAAATTCGTAAATGTAAGCTTTTATATGGCACAGAAGAAATATCAATTTTTGGTTTTTCCCCGGGCAAAAAGGATTTATAGACGTTGATTTCAATACCGAAAATAGAGAAACTAAAAGCTAAGAAAACGCTAATTATTTTTTTCATAGACAAGACTAGCTATTACAGCAAGGGTGTAAATTCTTTTTAGAGGGCTAATTATTTATTTTTATCGGAAATTCGTGATTCATTGTTTCGTGCATCGCTAGTAAGAATAATTTTTACAAACCATTCCAATAAAATAGCACGATCTATAGGCTCGACTGGCATTGCTGTGCGACTTAAACTGTCGGCCACTGCGGATTCGGTAACAGACATAAAGCTAATTCTTTTATTCGACACACGAGCTCCAAAAAGCACTATTTGGTCTATATTCCAGTAAAGGGACAGACCATATATGTCAAAACCATAAGTGGCATATCTTGTTCTTGAGGCACTTCTAGAACGAACCAGTAAAAATTCATTACTAATATCACACCACAGCTTTTGCCAAATGTTCAGCTTAAGGCGAATATAATGGTAACCTCCAATGGATTCACCGGGATACAACATAAAAATAAAAGGCTGGTTATTAAAATCCTCATCATCAGATAAAAAGGGTTGATAGTTGAATACTGTTTTTTTCTGGAACAAATAAAAATCCGAAAAGCGCTCTCCATAATAACGAAATTCTAGTCCTGTATGAATGTTCTTAAAAAATAAAAATTTATTCTGTTTCCAAGAGACACCCATTAAAAAAGAAGATCGTGACCCTAAATTTGTTGGTGTTTTTTTATAAGCATTTTGAAAAGTAACTACCTGTTGGCTAGACCCTGACCCGCAAATTACATCAAACGCTAATGCGCCTTCGGTATAAAATTTCCAAAATTTAAAAAGATGGCGGGAACTATAAGCATGTGGAAGGATTCGATCGCCTATTTCACCATTACATTCTACAATTCCCCCTATTCCTAAAACTCTTTGCAAAATGAGTATATCACTAAAAAATACATCATCATTAGAGCTATAACCTGAACCAATCCCACCTATTTTAATAGTAAAAAAATCCCAATCCATCGTTCCTTGTATGCCTAAAGAAGGGAAATTACGAAATAGTAAGCCAGATCCCGTAGTAAAATTCGGCAAAACGCCGGTTTCTAGCTCAAACAAAGGACCTTTATTTTCTTGATACGGTGAAAAGAAGTTAGCTAAACTTCCGGAGTAATATAATAAAGGAAAAATGTTGAATGTATATGGCTTTGTTTTCAAAGAAGAAGAAAACGTTCTATTCTCAATGGCTACTTGCGTAGAAATATGATACCCCGGTAAAAAACGATAGTCGCCTGTGGCATACGTCCAAAAGTACGAGTGTCTCTCCGGTTTTACCAAAGTTTTACCGTCAAAAGAAAGAGGACTTGCCGTAAAAGTCCCCATACTGCGGATTTTGTAACGAAAAGAATTGGCATTTTTTGTGTCTTTTAAATCACCTAAATAATGCGGATAAATTGAATGAGATAAAATTTCAAACATGAAAATATAGAAAATAAGCCTAGCCATTTTAATAAGAAACGAAATAGCATAACCTAGAAGTAATCGTAAATACGGCATTTTGTATTTGGTAGTCCGATAAAGTGCCTCCTTCGTGTTTTAAAATAAAATTGAAAACTATTTGGTTTTTATTTCCACTGATAAACTCAAAATCCCCACTGCCGTTATTCGAGTCTGCCCGATAGTGATCTGTTCCTAAATCCCATTCAACTCGAAAATCCGGATCGGATGCCCCTATTGTATGTTTTATATTGTATGGCTGCGGAAGTCGAATTGTTAAAGCCCTTTGTAGGTAATCAAGAAATAAATGAATATAACGAATAGAAGATTCTATACTAGAATTCCGATGGTAAAGATAAGGATATTGTGGTTGGAAAACCTGACCATTAATACTCATGCTCCCTTCTATGCGAGCTACATCAACATCATTTTCCCAATCATATTGTCCATAACATGGGGAACTTGTTGGCTCAATCAAGACTACTAGATCTTCATCATCGTAAGGTTGGTTTATAGCACATTGAATACATAACACCGCAAGAACAATCCCCATGCGCTGCCACATGGTTCTACTTTTACAAACAAACCAACTTGAAAAGGATTTTTTTATTGCTTATAGGAGGTATGCAATACAATCAAAAAACAATTGCTAATTCGTCAAAAACCTTAACAATATCCTATGAAAAGGAACTATACGAAAGTTGTTTTTTCTATTATTTTAGTGTTTTTTGTCTCTTGTCGAGATAATCGAGAAGTTAGTGTTGGAATTTTAAAGCGTGCTATGACCGTCTTTTACCAAAAAACTGACCAATTTGCTATTTCCGGTGCTAAAGCAAACTTACCTTTTTGGCTTCGCTTTATGGATCAAAAGTATTCTAATCGTTTTTATGCTTATGTACCAACAGCAAGACCAACGGCCATGGCTCACTACCGTGTGGATCTTGTCGCTGTTTATGAAGGAAACTTAGAAGAAATTGAGCAAATGAGAAAAACTCTTGAATCACCTTTATTCCAAAGCATATTAAAGCCAGTGGCTGCTTTCAACGGAATTTTTCTTTCCACTGACAATAAAGTTTTGCAAGCAAAGTCGCTTGCTCTTATTTTAGAAGCTCGGGGGAATGCTTTTTTACGGTTATCTGCAGAAGATAAATCAGAATTGTTAAACACAGAAGCAAAAAGCTATAAAAAAGAATTTGCGCTTTCCTCTTTAGCAAGCATGGTAACGGCAGGCGGATATTTTCACTTACTTCGTTTTGCATCCCTACATCATTCCAATGCTACTGATTTGTTGTTTAGCGGGAAGTATCATCGTTTAGCAGGTAAAAGTAAAAAGCGAATCTTTTTTGGATTGAGAAAAGCCTCCACTGAGAATATTTTACAATTGCTTTATTAAATTGTACATGCGGTATATTATTTGGTTTTTGATTTTTATTACGGGAACAGGCTGTGTTGCTCGAGAAGTTAATTTTTCCGATATAGCTATCCTAAATAAAGAAATTACAAAATCCTATGATGCAAAGCTTTTTTTTAAGGCTCTTAAGGACCGTAAGACCCCTACTTATGCTGAACTTTTTTTAGCAGGCTTAATCCACAAAAAACGTAAAGAATACAAAAGCGCTATTTTAAATTTTACCCGTGCTTTTTACGAAGATACTGCGCGCAAGTCAAAAAAATTTTTTCCAGGTCCTGTATATTCCTATGTATCTTCTAGTTTTAAAACGAAAAGTCCTTTGTATAATGAGGTTTTGTATAACTTGGCCGAGTGCTTTTTGGAGCTCGGCGAAAAAAAGTATGCCCTTAAATTTTTAAACTTAATGGATGGTGAAGATGATGTTTTGCACCACGATGCAAAAAGATTAGAAGCCCGAATTTATGCCAGGATGAGCGGCGATCACCGCCAAAAAGCTATCAAGATCTATAAAAGCTTGTGGAACGAAAACGCAAATCCAGTGATTGCCATTCGTCTGGCATCTCTTTATGAAAAAGAAGATAAGCTGGATCAAGCTGTTCAATATTATCTAAGTGCATTAGAATTTCCTGCTAATGATTGGACCTATAAGACAGCCTCGGATAATTTAGATAGGCTACTGGAAGATAACCCGAAACTAAAAGAAAATATTCGTGTAGAGCAAAAAGTTCGTTTAGCAGAAGGATATCGCATCTTAAAACAGCTTGATAAATCTCTAAAGTTGTATAATCAAATCCAACCAGATAAACTACCCGAAAAATACTTTTATTTTTACCTGCAAAATAAAGCCCGCTTACTTGTTGATTTAAAACGTTACTCTTTAGCGGTGAGCTTTGCCAAGAGTAATGAATCTAAATTAAAAACTATCCCGAGTCCAAGCGAAAAATATAATAATGGGTGGGAAGCTCTTGTTGTGGATTTATCTACGCGGCTATTAAAAAAATACAGGTATAATTTCATTTTAAACCTCGTGCCCCCTAAATTTCCTGCAGCAAAAGCCATGCGTGCTCGTCTGCAAGCTTTACACAAAAAGAAGAGAGCATCCCGTTTGGAAGAGTCAAAATGGTATTTAGAAAATATAGATGCCAATTCTAATGTTGCCGAAAGGGTTTTTTTCCACGTTTGTCTAGAAAAAATAAATTCCGATTTATTCTCACAAGCAGAATCTTGCTTAAAAGAATTAGCTTCGGTAACTGCAGGCAATGAAACGGCAGGTCGAGCGCTTTTCTTTTTAGGGTTTTTACAAGAGCGCAAAGGAAATTGGAAGCATGCCATTGAGTATTACAAAAAAACATATTTAGAAGCACCGGCTAGCATGCATGCCTTTTACGCATTAAGAAAAATTCCCTCGAAAAACCTCCCCCTTCCAGAAAATAAAATCACTGCCATTCGAGATTTTATTGCGAGCATTGGGTTAAACAAGGCAACATTAAAAAAGTTCTTTGAAAAAAAGAAAGAAGAGGCAAACTATGCCGTAGATTCTTTTTATCTAAATTGGGAAAACAAGCTCAGCAATTTAGAAAAAAATCTGAGCCCTCAAGAAAAGAAAGCAATGCTCTTTTTAGCCATGGGGGAATTTAACTATGCTGCAAAACTTCTTAATGATACCGAAAAAGAAAGAAAATTACTTTTATATCAAAAAACCGGTTTTCTTACGA
>RFJE01000019.1 GCA_003695005.1 Candidatus Hydrogenedentota bacterium
CGGTATTTAATATTCCAAATGCCATAATTAAAATTAAAAAAGATAGCGTAATCTCTCCGGATACTTGGTCTAATGTCATCAGTTGAACAACCGAAGGAATTAAATCTGGCCAAAAGAAAGCGACAGGTAAATAATACTCCTCTAAATTTGTATTCGGTAGTGGAAAGTTTGTAGCAAGTTGGTTAAAAATGGTTTCTACTCGATAGCTTTTATCAATGCCAAATGCAATCGAAGTATAGCGTTCTAAAGAATGATCGCTAGATCCTTCATTTGGCCTAAAAAGTTCTTTGCCTTTTTCCAAAGTAACATAAACAAAATACCTGTCAATTTCATAATCGTCACTTTGGAAAATGCCAACGACATTTAAATTGGCCGCACCGAGCGAACCATCAAACTGGGAAGTAATAACAGAGATTGTATCTCCTAATTTTACTTTTAATTTGCGAGCAAGTGCACTCCCGATTGCACACTCATCCGAAGATTGAATCCATCGTCCACTTTTCACTCGTTTGTGAATTACCGTGATGTGCTTTTCTTTTTCGGGATTGGCTGCAAAAATACGACCCACTGCACTATGCGACTGGTGTGCTATTAAAGCATAGCTCACTAATCTAGGGGAAATTTCCGTAATCCCTTTTATCTTCATTTTTTCCCAATCTTGTGGATGGACGTCCATGGCATTTTCTAAACTTGGATTTTCTAAATAAGGGGGTGCCATGAGTTGCATATAACCACTTTGCATTTTAACAGCATTCCATATGGTTTCTTGGTGAGATCCATACATAAAAAACCGAGTTATGCTTACAGAAAAAGTAGCGACGATCACAGATACAAGGGTTATATAAGTACGCCTTTTATTGCGCCTTAAGTTTCGCCATGCAAACCGTATCATCGTCTTAAAAAGGTTTTGGTAAAAACACGAGCTGGAATTGGTTTATTAAAAATAATTTTTTTATAGATCATTTCAGTATAAGATTTCTCTTTCCCGTTTTTTAAAGTGGCCATCCTGAACTTTGTTGGTATGAGACGACCGCCCATTTGCTTGACTTCGCTAAACACTAAAACTTTTTTTAAGCGATTTTTATTATCATAAAGCTCTTGTTTTTTTGGCAAATGTGTTTTTTTATCAATGACCATAATTACTTTTTTCCATAAAACAGCAGCCGTTGGCTTTGGTTTCAGTAAAATGGTATAACTATCACGAGACTTTTCTAAAAAAGAATGAGTATAATCTTTTACCCATGAACTTTCTTTTACTAAATCGTCATTCGTAAAATCTGTCCCCATCCATGAATTTTGCATTAAGCTTGCATCTAACTTGAGTTCTTTACCAAGTTTTGGAATGTATTGCCATAAATTTTTACCGATCCGTAAAAAAGCAATTCCTGCATCTTTTTTAGGATACTGTATCTTGATAAAAGAAGAGTCTTTTTTTCGATCTTCATAAAATAAAATTTTCATTTTTCGTTGAACTCGCTTTTTATGTACAAAAACTTCTATGATAGCAGCTGCTGTATTTCCCCGCAACTGATTTTCACTTTGCCGAATGATCTGGTATGCAGATGGCTCTGCGAAAAGCAGATTCGAGATAACGATCCAAAGAAAAATGATTTTATTTTTCATTTCGTTTCTCCTATTTTCTTTTGAGCTTTGTCTTTCGTTAAATATGACCACAGGTCATAAAACCACGCTACCATTTTGTACGATTTTTGTACATTTTTCGACTCAAAGTTTCTTTTTAATACTTTATTTTCCATTGCTAGGCTCCTTTTTTATCCCATCTAATACTATTTGTGTCAGTGTCTGGCTAATTGCTTGCCAATCTAGCTCGTTCTTATTCGCTAAACACTGCACAATAAGACCATCAAATACAGCTATCATAAGACTGGCTACGTGTTCGGTGTTCACTGCTTGAAATTCCCCGTTTTGTATCCCTTCTAATAAAATTGTTTCGATTGCTTTGCGCATACGATAAAAAGATTCATTTGCTTTTTCTTGAATTTTTGGATTTTGAGGAATATGGCTCCAAAATTCAACACTTGCGAGGAGTAAATCTCTAGAGATTTCCAATTTTTTGCTAGTTTCGTTTGCAAGCAGGGAAAGTTTTTCTGTCGCCGAGTTGCATGATTTTACTTTAGAAGTAAGATTGTTGTAAAAAAGGTTAAGCTCTTCTTGTTCAAACGCATTTATTAATAACTCTTCTTTACTGGAAAAATAGTGATAAATGGTGCCTTGGCTAACCCCTGCTTCGGAAGCAATATCCGAAACATTGGCTTGGTGATAACCTTTCCGTGCAAAAACTTTTAATGCAGCTTTTAAAATTTCTTTTTTTCGCTTTTCTATTTTTAAATCATTTTCTTTTTTCATTTTTTTCTAGGATACTTTGAATAAATCGATTGGTCAGTTAATCGAAAAATAGAAAAGATTAAGCGTTTACAGGAATTGTAAGCATTTAATTATTCCCTAGTGAAAAAATTCCCTATTATGTCGGATTATAGCCATTTTTTATCTAATTTTGAAATTTTATTTAAAGTAATGTCTTAAAAAGACGTCGAATTTCCGTTCGTACCCAAAGGGCAGGACC
>RFJE01000209.1 GCA_003695005.1 Candidatus Hydrogenedentota bacterium
ATCTTAAAGTCTTCGTTCAAAATAGCTAAATGTTTATTTAGCTCATCCATGTATGTTTGAAACTGAAAGAACATTGGATTCAAAGTAAAACTCCGGTTTCTAATGCCACCCGATCAATCGGGCGATGATTTTTTGAAGCAAGCACAATATCTACTTTTTGTTCGCCAAATTTCTTTTGAAACTCTATAGAAAACTTTCTTTTTTTTTGGATTAAATTTTCTTGACTTTCAGGCACAATATATAAATCAATATCTCCCCCTTTTGCATTTAAATTTGTGCGACTTCCAAAAAGATACACCTTACTCCTTTCACCAAAAATTTCCGCCGTGAGTAATTTAATTCCTTCGGCATATCCGGCAGGCAACCTAACTTGTTTATGATCACTCATTTTTTTTTGGCAATAAAATTTGGTAATTTGTTACTAAATAGCGAATTCCCGATATAGCCGTAAAAATCGTAGTAATGAGCATCAAAATATAAGGCACCGATTCAGCAAACACTTTTTTTTTCTCATGTGGATCGGATTGATCCTTTGGCAGTAACAAGATCCATTTTTGAAATCGGTTCAGAGCAATTTCAATGTTTTTTTGTCCACGCATTTTTTCTTGTGTGTATGTATGAATAATCTCGTGACGGTAAGATCGAACGGCAAAAATCACTAAAATTAAAACAATGGAGAACATTTGGAAGGCTGTTTTTAATTTGCCAAACTTTGATGTTTTTACTTCCATTCCTTTTCGGATAGCTAGCCACCTTAAAAGCGTAATTAAAATATCCCGTGCTACAATAACAATCACCATCCACGCCGGAATTTGTGGATCTAATACCACAAACAGTACAATCGCACTAATTACTAAAGCTTTATCGGCGAGCGGATCTAAAAATCGGCCAAAAGCACTTTCTTGGTTCCATTTCCGAGCTAAATAACCATCAAAAAAATCGGTAATGGATGCTAGTATAAAAAGAAACAAAGCTAAAAGACGTGAATTGCTGTCGGGCTGTAGTAAAAAGTAAATAAAAGCCGGAATTAAAATGACACGAAATACAGTAAGAGCATTCGGAATGTTCCAAAGCTTTTTTGTTTCATTTACATCACCCATGTTCCTTCCCAATCAATTTCTAATGGTGATTCAATACGCACAGGATAAAATTCACCTTCTTTTACGTTTATCCCTTTTACAGGGGAAACATGTACAATCTCGTCAATTTCAGGGGCATCTTGGGCGCGACGAAAATCCCATTCTGTTTCTGTAATACTTTCTAACATCATTTTTTCTATTTTACCCATCAAACCTTCCCGCTTTTTCCGACGGTGCTCTAAAAAGAATGAGTTTAATTCATTCATTCGCCTTATTTTCGTATGATCGTCAATATTATCCACATACTGTTTTGCAGCAGGGGTACCATCTTCATGTGAATAGCGAAAAAGAGCAAGCTTATCAATTTCGGCTTGTTCAATAAAGGTTTTCAGGGCAGAAAACTCTTCTTCGGTTTCATCGGGAAAACCAACAATAAAAGATGTACGAATTTCCATATCTGGCCTAATGCCTCGCGCTTTTTCGATGATCTCAAAAAAGAGATCCGGCTGGTCTGGGCGGTTCATGCGGCGCAAAACCGCAGGATGAGCATGCTGAAACGGAATATCTAAATAAGGGACAAGCTTATCAAACTCATTCCATAAATCAAGTAACTTTAAAACCCGCTTATCTGGAAAAAGATATTGAAACCGTATCCACTGAACTTCAGGGATTGCTGAAAAAAACTGAACAATCTCTCGTAAATTTTCCACTCCCTGACTAATCGTGTCTTGACTAATTAAAATAACTTCTTTTGGAATGTTACCCCCACGAAGCTGAATTTCTTTTTCCCATTCATTTTGAATTTGTGAAAATGAATAAGGGTTTAAGCTACCGCGAATTGTTGGCAAAATGCAAAAAGCACAAGATCGACTACACCCCCGTGCAATTCGAAAATGTGAATAAGGTTTTTGGCCTTCTTGCAGGGGAATGGTTTTTCTGCTTTTTTTGGTTAATGTACCATTAAGGCGAAATTTTTCTTTTAGCAAAACAGGAACTTCCTCGTAACGATTTGTTCCCACTAAAAAGTCTATTTCGGGAATTTCTTTTTCAATATGTTTGTGAAACCTTTCGGTAAAGCATCCTATCACCCCTATTTTGGCATTTTTATTTTTTTGCTCTTTAATATCGATAGCTGAAAAAATCGTATCAATCGTTTCTTCCTGTGCTTCCTGAATAAAAGAACAAGAATTAATTAAAATAAAATCTGCCTCTTCGGGGTTCTCGCTCGGCAGAAAGCCTTCTTTTATCATGGCTAGCTTCATGCGCTTGGAATCCACTTCGTTTTTAGGACAGCCAAGCGTTTCAATATAAAATTTTTTCATAAATCTTTTACAAGGATTTTAAAGCGAGTACTTTCTAAAGGATCTTTTATTTTTCGTATTACTTTGCTAACTTGCTTGCCTCGCGGGCCAAACTTGTAGTCTTTACCATTAATTTTAACTTGGATGGCACCGGCATCCCCAATTTTCATTTGGATGGAATCGTTGGCTTCGTAATGCAGACGTGACCCGGCCGCTAAAAGGCCTTTTTTCCGTGGTTGGCCATCCACATAAAACTCTACAAAATTGGGGCCTGTAACCACGGCATCAAAAACAATAATAAAGTTTTCGGGGTTGGTAATGCGAGTTTCTGTTTCTTGCTTTTGTTTCTTGGCTAGCTCCTCTTCGGTAATTTCTCCTAAATCAATTTGAAGTTTAATGGCGGTTTTTGTAGCCCCTGTTAAAGTAAGACGAAATTTTCGCGGTAAAAAATCTTCTTGGATCCAAACTGGATCTGATTCCTTGAGTACAATTGGTTTTTTTCCCGGGTACAAGCTTAATTCCGCAGTGGATCCACCTTCGGCAGCATATTGGTGATTGAGATTCTCTAAAACGAGATACACCTCTACATTATCTAGTGAAAAGTTAATTCCCTCGCCAACACGCAACACAGCCGTCGAAAATCCCGATCGAAGCTTAATATGAGTTGTCTCCACCCCCACAGGAACATTGATTGTATCTTGCTTTTCATTTAAAGATACTGTTTCATTAATCGGCGTACTCTCAATGTGAAGATTGTTTGAACTTGAAAAAAGCCAATAAATAATAATGCCAATGAAAGCAACACCTATGAGTGCTTTTAGTGCCAACATAATTTTATCGCGGTATAAATCCCAAGGTGTCATGGTTGGTTTTGTAAGCTCTGCAAGGGGAACTTCTTTTTCCGCCATCAATGCTCCCCGATACAAAGACGCAATATGTTCGGGATCTAAATCCAAATATTCGGCATAGCTTTTTAAAAAACCTAAGACATAAGTCTCCCCCGGAAAAAGGGAAAAATTATCCTCTTCTAGAGCTTGTAAATGTCGCGAAGTAATTTTTGTCTCTTCCGCTGCTTGGCGTAAGCTAATCCCTTTACTTTCTCTTGCTTCTTTTAGAAGTTTCCCCGGCCCTGTGGATAGCATATTTAATCAGTGGTTAATGGATTATCAACCACTTTTACTCCTGCACGCAACTTATATTCAAACTTTTCCGGTGCAATTTCCGGATTCAGTTTTATATTACTTAAGCGAATTTCCACTTTGCGTCCCCCCGCTGCTATCCCTTGGATTTTCTTTATAATATAATTTTTGGCATCAATATAAACCAGCATTTTTTCTAAGCCGCCGGATGCTGTTTTTTCTTTCAGCTGTAAAACATACGCATTTCCCACATCTGTTTTTCGTGGCTGCTGTGGTGAGTCAAAATTATAGTGATAGTATCGAAATAAATTTAAAACCCCTTCCATGGAAGCACGGGCAGCTAAGCTTTTTTTACTATAGGGTTGTCTGCCAACAGCTCGCAACTTTGCAATATAGACCCAAAGAGTTTTTCCATCGGATATAATTTTATCTCCGGCTGGTTCATAAAATGTAAAATTTAATTTACCACCTTTTTTATAATAAGCCTTACCGGACAATGTCCTTGTTTTCTTCTCTTCTGTAATTTTAATTTTAAAATTCGCCGAATAAGTATCAATCGATCGAAAAACGGCATTAGCTTTTTTTACTACATCACTATGGTGAAT
>RFJE01000210.1 GCA_003695005.1 Candidatus Hydrogenedentota bacterium
GTACTTATATTGCCTATTATGATGCGGATCTTTTAAAATTTTTAAAGAAAAATCGTGTTCGTTACTTTAAAGGGAAACCCGAGGAAGAATCTGTTCTATGGCGATCCATTGTAGCAATTTTGCCATGGGTACTCATTTTAGGGTTTATTTGGTTTATGATGATGCGGCAAATTCAATCTAGTGGAAACCGTGCATTAAGTTTTGGCAAATCTCGTGCGAAAATGATGGATCAGTCAAAAACAAAAGTTACTTTTAAAGATGTAGCCGGTGTAGATGAAGCCAAAGAAGAACTTGCAGAAGTGGTTGATTTCTTAAAAGATCCCGGCAAGTTTACAGCAATTGGTGCAAAAATTCCCAAAGGTGTGCTTTTAGTAGGTCCGCCCGGTACAGGAAAGACCCTTCTTGCGAAAGCCGTCGCAGGCGAAGCCGGCGTACCCTTTTTCTCGATTTCTGGTTCCGATTTTGTGGAAATGTTTGTAGGGGTGGGTGCTTCGCGTGTACGAGATTTATTTTCACAAGCTAAAAAGCATAGCCCTTGCATTGTATTTATCGATGAGATTGATGCGGTTGGCCGTCAACGAGGTGCTGGTTTAGGTGGCGGGCATGATGAAAGAGAGCAGACATTAAACCAACTTTTAGTAGAAATGGATGGTTTTGAAGAAAACGAAGGGATTATCGTAATTGCTGCCACGAACCGAGCGGACATTTTAGATCCCGCCCTATTAAGACCGGGTCGTTTTGATAGGCAGGTTGTTGTAGATGTTCCAGACATCAAAGGTCGCGAAAAGATATTAGAAATTCATACAAAAAAAGTACCGTTGGCTAAAGACATTAAGCTCGAAACCATTGCACGCGGGACTCCGGGGTTTACAGGTGCGGATTTAGCAAATTTAGTAAATGAAGCCGCTTTGTTTGCTGCTCGTCGGAATCGAAAATATGTTACGCAAGAAGATTTAGAAGATGCACGAGATAAAGTTATGATGGGGCCGGAAAGAAAATCTTTCTTTATTACGGAAGAAGAAAAAGAAATTATTGCGTATCACGAAGCAGGCCATGCGCTTTTAAGTGAATTATTACCGCATGGCGAGCCAATTCATAAAGTTACCATTATCCCTCGTGGAAGGGCATTAGGAATTACACAACATTTGCCCGAAGAAGAAAAACACATGCGCTCTAAAAATTATTGGTTAGATGAAATTGTTATCTTGTTAGGGGGGCGTCTTGGCGAAGAGCTTCAATTTAAAGATGTAACGACAGGTGCTAGTAATGATTTTGAGCGAGCTACAAACATTGCAAGAAGAATGGTTACGCAATGGGGAATGTCAGATAAAATAGGTCCTCTTCATTTAAGCAATGCAGACCCAATGAATCCATTTTTAGGAAGAGATTATGCTCGATCTCACGATCATTCCGATGAATATGCTCGTTTAGTGGACGAAGAAGTCAAACGTATTATTGATAATGCATACCAAAAGGGGAAACAACTTTTAAAGAAACATAAAAAGTATCTTGATGCCATTGCTCAAGCATTGCTAGAAAAAGAAACCATCACAGGTGAAGAAGTGCGCGCATTGATGGGAAAAAAAGTTAGCACAACTGCGAAAAAAACTACACCAAAAAGAAAAACAAAAACTACAAAAAAGAAAAAACAAGATGATGGTTTACTCCCCGATCTAGGAATACAACCTGTGTAGTATGAATCCTCCCGATTCCGTTTTTTATATTTTTATAGACGGAATCGGCTTTGGCAGTTCCAATCAAGAAGTAAACCCCTTTTCACGCTTTGCGAAAAGTTTATTTTTGCCCCTCGCAGGCAAAGAGTTCAAAGGTCCCGGGATTTTAACAGAAGCAGATGCTAAAATGGGGGTGGAAGGGAAGCCACAATCTGCTACAGGTCAAACAGCTCTTTTTACTGGGATCAATGGCGCTGCAATGATGGGACGGCATATCAATGGCTTCCCAACTTATTCATTGCGACCTGTCCTTTTAGAGCACAGTATTACAAAAGTTTTTCAGGATCATGGCTATTCTGCTACTTTATTAAATTCATATAGTGATTGGTATATTCGCAGGATTAGCAAACCCCGCAGCGAAAGACTTTTATCGGCTAGCTCTTACTTGCAAAAAGCAACAGGACTTCCCTTTTTTCGGATCGAAGATTATTTAGAAGGCCGAAGTTTATACATGGATATTACAAACTGGTTTTTACGTCGCAAGTTTCATCTTCCAATTCCGATGGCAAATCCGAAAGAAGTGGGTAGAAAAGCTGTGCGGATTGCTTCAAAATATAATTTAGCTATTTTCGAATATTTTTTTACAGATAAAGCTGGTCACGCCATGTCTTTTGCAGCGGCTAGACGAATCATTCCACATATTGAAGGTTTTTTAGAAGGGGTTTACGAAGAACTGGATCCGGAAAAAATGCTTTTAGTTGTTTCTTCTGATCATGGCAATTTAGAAGATTTATCGGATAAAACTCATACGGAAAACAAAGTACCTGTATATTTGTATGGGAAAGGGGCAGATCTCGTTAGTCGTAAAATTCAGTACTTATATGATATTCCCCGAGCTTTATATGATCTCTTTAACATTTCTAAAGATTTTACCTCATTATCCATTAAAAAAGCTTAACCATTACAATTCTAAAACCACTGGTATTAGTTTTTGTTTTTTTACGGCTGATACTACCTCAAAAAAAGCATCTTCTAACAACTGGCCATTCGCGCGTAAAGATGGGAATTCTTTTTTAGCCACGGGCAATTTATTTTCTGCTTTTTGTAAGAGGCTGTTTGCACCTTTCCAATTTTGTTGTTGCAGTTTATAATAAGCCATACTCCACTGGATAAAAAATTGAACTGCTCTTTTTTTCTCCTCGACTAGAGTATGCCAATAAAGTTCCCACGCTTCATGAGCTCTCCAAAAACTTCGTGCATTAAAGTAGTGCAAGCCATGTAAAAACAAATCAAAATTGGCATAGATCTTTTGCTCGTGAGATAATATCATTCTTTCTTTAGCTGGTTCAATGGGTTGGTACAGGCGTTTAAAATGTTTGTACAAACTTTGCGCAAAAGAAATATAAATTTCATTTTTATGAATTTCTTTTTGTGAAATATGATCCACAAAAGAAGTCGGGGGAATGGTTAAACCACAAGATAAAATTGGCTTATATACGTTTAGATCCGTGGCTATATTGATGCCCGCACCATGGAAAATGGAGCCTTTCTTTAATCCAATTCCAATAAATGCAATTTTTCCTTTCGGGGTAAAAACTCCGGAGTGCGGAAACATGGTATAACTATAAATCTGCCTTTCGAATAAGCTTCGGATAATGGCAAACTCTAAATGACGAATGTGGCCTTGCAAACCCGCCTTTACCTCTTGGAAGGGCATCACAGTATAAAACATAAGTTGTCCCGAGCTGTGAACTGTAACGGAACCACCACGTCGTACAGGCTTTACTTCAATAGATTTATCAAGAATATGATCTTTTGCGGTATTCGTGCCACTCGTATAAACAGTATCATGCTCGGTAAAAAGGAAAAAAGCTTTTTTTTGCTGGACAGCGTACGGGATAAGTTTTTCCATTAACTCCACTGA
>RFJE01000020.1 GCA_003695005.1 Candidatus Hydrogenedentota bacterium
CCTTAAGGAAATGAGAGAAGCTCAAAAAAAAATTTTTACGCATTTTTAATTTATGGGTAAACTCGAATGGATAGCAATTTTTCTTTCCCTTGGATAAAGCTCATTTTTATTTTGTAGGATTGATTTTCTTTTAGCATTTGAGGAATACGGAAATAAGAGACATATTTTTGTGCCTCAAAAGAAAATTCTGATTTTTCGGCAAAAACTTCTTCGTTCGAATTATTGAAAACTTGCCAGTAAATAGAAAACACTGGTTTTTCTTTCGTTTTTAACTGAACAAAGCATTTTGGAAGTTTACATTTGGTCGTAACAAAAATATTTTTCCACTCAAAATTTCGCTCATTAGGCAATGATTTGTTTTTTGAAGAAAGAAAAATATCTCGGTTTTGCGAAGTGGCAATTAGAAAAAATACAACTATAAACATGATGACAATATCAGCGAGTAAAATCATGCGTCCAATCCGCTTTGACTTTTCCGAAGTATCTTTAATTTTTGTTTCACGCGGCGGTTTGCTATAATATTGCATGATTTACATATTTAAAATTCGAAATTCTACTCGCCGATTTTGTTTTCGACCTTCTGCAGTTCGATTGCTTGCAACCGGCTTAGACTCTCCGTAACCAATTACAGAAATTCTACTGGCAAGGACTCCTTTTTCTACTAAATAAGCTTTTACCGCTTGTGCCCTTTTTAAAGAGAGTTTTTTATTAAATGAAAAACTTCCTATATTATCCGTATGTCCCTCTAAACGAATTTTCATGTGTGGCTTTGATAGTAAAAGTCGAACAAGCCTATTGAGCTCGGGATAACTTTCTTCTTTTAGCTTAGCTGAGTTATATTCAAAGAAAATATTATTGAGCTTTATTGCTTGTCCCTTTTTGAGAGGGGCTAAAATTAAATTTTTGCGCAATCGAATTTTAGAATTGTCTCTTAAGTCCACTTGCGCACTTACCGGCACATATCCATCCTTTGAAGCTCTTAAACCATACACTTCGCCGGAAGCTAAGGTAAGTAAGTATCGGCCTGTAGCTGAGTCACTTTTGACTTCATGCACAACTTTTCCATCAGATAGTCTTTCTGCAATGACTTTTGCTTTTAATGGTTTATTGTTTGTATCGAATACATATCCTTCTACATAGCGAGCAAGGTTAGGCTGGAATTGCTTTGGCAATGGAACTTTAAATAAATCCCGACCATTGGTTTCCGTCTCTGCTGAAAAGACAGCATATTTTCCATTTGGCGCAATCACATAACTAATCTCATCACTTTCGCTGTTAATTTCAGGACCTAAGTTTACCGGCTTTGTCCAATGCTGCCATGTATCGTCTAAGCGTCGACTCATATATACATCAAAGCCACCATAGCCCCCTGGACGATTACTAGAAAAATAAATGGTTTTTAAATCCGATGTAATAAAAGGAGTTACTTCTTCGTATTTACTGTTGATGTCTTTGCCTAAGTGCAAGGGCTCGGAAAACTCATCATTTTCTTGTAAAAAAGAGACATATAAGTCCATTCCACCTAAAGTTTTGTCGAGCTTTGCATTGACCATTAAAGTTTTTTCATCCGGCGCCATGTAGTAATTTACATAATTATCCCGATTTTGCATATTGCGAATTTTAATGCCTTCCGGTTGCTCGTACACAGGGGGAAACATGCGAACCCGACTAATTCCTCCACTCCGAACTCGGCCATTCGGCAAAAAGTAATTTCCGATATATAGTGTTTTACCATCGGCGCTAATGCCAACCGGAAAATCATAGTGGAAGCCATTAAAGCTAGCTTCAATATGATAAGCATTATTCCAAAATCCCTCGTATTCAATGTACTCGCTCATCCAAATATCTTGGTCATCCTGACGACTGCTGTAACCCTTATTTCTCGGATCACCTTCTCGACAAAAATATAAAGTTTTACCATCCTGCGAAAAAATAGGAGTAAGTTCATCATATATAGAATTAATACGTTCGCCTAAATTTATCCAATTTTTGCGTGGCTTATTTTTGCTACTTATCGAAAATACAATAAAGATCGACAAAAAAATTACAAACTTTTTCATACGAACTTATCCCCCTCGAATTGTTTTCGAATGACTTCCGCTTCCTGTAAAATTTTGTTGTTTAAGATAAAATTTTCTTCGCAAAAAGGTCCCCCGATCATAGCCGATCTCGTTAATTCTGAATTATCTATCTGTACAAATACAATCTCCTCTTTTTCCCATTCTTTTTCCACAAGAAGTGGCGAAGCTACAATCACTCGTCCGCCAAAGCGAACACCATCTTCGACACCCCCGCGATTGACATAAATAAAACGACAACCAAAACTTTGTGCATAGACTAAAAGTCGCATTTCCCAAAAGGAAAAAGAATCAGGATCAGGTCCTGAATTTTCAATTCCTCGATCCGGCGAAGCCGATAAAATAATGATGTTTTCTGCATGCTGCATATAAGCCGCATACACTAAAACAGGGTGCCAAGCATCTTCGCATATTAAAATAGCCGTCTTCCCCATAGCCGAAGAAAACACAGATAAAGTCTCTCCTTTTGTAAAATAACGAGATTCGTCAAACATACCATAGGTTGGCAAGTAAATTTTTTTATGGATATGATGCAAATCACCCTCTCGAAAGTATAGTGCGGCATTAAAAAAACGATGATTGTCCTGCACTACTGCCCCAAAGCAAATGTCCGCATACCTTGATTGTTCTTTAAAGTAATCTAGACGAGAATCCTTTAATGTGATGGCAGATTCAAAAACTAAGCTTTCTAGCAAATAACCACTGGTACTTAATTCTGGAAATAAAATTACTCTGGCTTTTTGATCTAAGGCTAGTTCCGTACGTTCTTTTATGTGTTCGATGTTTTCGTCAACACAACCGAGTTTAGGCCGGAAAGGAATAAGAGCTACTTTTACTCCCACTTTGGTAATAATTTAAATAAAAGACAAAATGACTAGTATTAAGTAACCCTCGATACAGCAGCAATTCTCGGCGAAAAGCCGAGAATTGCTAACTCTATTTTTTAAGGATGTAAACCTCTCGGCCCTTTGTAAATTACACGTGGCCTAAACAAACGGTTGTTCGCTTGCTGTTCAATGTGATGCGCCACGAGTCCTGCCGAACGAGAGCATAAGAAAATAGGGGTGTACAGATCAATTGGCACATCAATTAAGTAGTAGAGTAGGGCAATAGGATAATCTGCATTTGGATATAGCCCTTTCTCTTCTGCCATTGTTTTTTCAATATCTTGGTAAATCTGGTATAGCTCCTTTCCATCGGGTTTTCGATCCACGAGTTCAGGAATAAAGTCTTTTAGTAAATAAGCTCGGGGATCATATTTTTTCATATAAACACGATGCCCAAATCCCATTAC
>RFJE01000211.1 GCA_003695005.1 Candidatus Hydrogenedentota bacterium
ATCATGCGGACTGCGAAAAACCAGGTAAATTAAAAGAGCAGCAAAAAAACTTACTAAAAATGGCTTAAAAACATAAGCAACGGTAAAAGTTAAAAGGGCAAGTAGTGCAAAAACAATCCACGGTAAGATATTTCCTAAATCTAAAAAACGGTATTCTCTTTCTCTTGGACTATTCTCCATTTTCTACCACACTATAATTTACTTCGGATTTGCCAATTCGTATTAAAGAATTGTCTCCTTGTAAAAAAGGTTCTAATACAATGGAAACAACGGTGCGAATTCCTTTTGAAGTGCGACTAAATTGTAATAACACGTTCCCTTCTTGCTTTTTTATCCCTAATAATCGAAAGTGATTTTTCTTCATTCTTTCTTGATAAATGCTTTCTAAAACTTTTACATCCCATGCTGCTTTTATTACATATCGTTCTTTTCCTTTTTCTTGTAATACGACCGATTCAGGTGGAATGAGTTGTAAGTCTTCCCACCACGAGGGGATTTTGGAAGCTTCCACAACACCATGCGGTAAATCGATCTGTGTTTTTTTACAAGCAGTAAAGAAAACAAAAAGGGCTAGCCAAAAAATTTTTCTCATAGTCGATTTTTTAAACTAGAAACAAAAAGTAAACTTATATAAACAGCGCATTTTACTTGAGGGTTGGCTTAAGTTCCCGCCAACCCTCACTCGCTTGACAAATAAACTAGAAATCACAGTATGTGGTATCGGTAAAGACCGAAATACAGTTTACACTTTAAGGAGATACCCTATGAAAAAATTACTTATATTGCTAATTAGCTTCTCTTTGGTGGTGCCTATTTTAGCAAGACACCATCGAGGTGGAAAAAAACACCATGGGAATCCAATGCATCATATGATGCGGATGATAGATAAAAACCACGATAAAAAAATAGATAAAAATGAGTGGATGAAGCACTTTGAAGAAATGGACAGAAACAAAGATGGTGTACTAACGAAAGATGAAATGAGACCACCAAAAGGCAAGCGGGAACACGATGATGAAGATGAAGATTAAACTGTGTACCAAGGAGTTTATTTACTTCGCAACATTGTAGAAGAAGAGAAAAAAGCAAAAAGAAAAGTACATTTACTTTTTGGCGCCTCTCGTCTAGCGGGCATTCTTGGCCATTTACAGGCTGTCCGCTTTTGCGAGCAGGCGCAAGTTTCATTTGATTCAGTTTATGGATCACAAATCGGATCTGTTCCTGCTGCTATGTTTAGCTGTGGGGTATCGTATCGTAAGCTATGGTATTATTTAATTCACCAACTCAATTCAAAAGAGATATTTGATTTTCGCTATAGAGATATCCTTACGAAAACTCTTACATTTAATCCACTTCATTTAGATGGAGTGTGCTATGGAAAAAATGTACGCCATGCTTTGCAAATTTTATTTCAAGAACAAACCAAAAAACCAGAAAACTTAACTATCTTTGCCGAGTATTTAGACAGCAATCGATTAAAAAAATTTAAACCACCGAAAGAAATCCCTATTTTAGATGCGATTTCTGCTGCAACAGCGATTACTGCATTGTATCCCCCTTATCAATATGGCAAACAAACTTATGTGGATAGTGGTGTTTTAGGGGGGCTTCCTTTACGAGAAATTATACAGGAACAAGGTATTAAAAAAAGAGGTTTAAAAAAGCATACTATCATTGCTTTTCAGGAAGCATTTACTTCGCATTATGAAAAACTTTCTTTAGCCGAAAGGCTTGTCTATAGCTTTGTAGAAAAGGTTCGCTACCACAGTGCTCTTTTAGATATTGAGTTTGCAAAACAATCAGGAGTTCGCTTAATTTTAATTTCATTTTATGCAGGAGATTTAAAAAAGTCGCTTGTGAGCATGACGCCAAAAGAAAAATTTTCCTTATTAGATGCCTATTCCATGGACATTACGGAACAGTTAAGGCATTATACAAATTATATACAACAAAAAAAATGGCCATACGAAAAGCTTACTCCTTTAGCACGATCATAGTTTTTATTGTTGCTTTCCACTGCGCAAGTCCCGATAAAAAAAAAGAAGAACGTAAATCGCAAATTCAAAATTTTGATAGTTTAAGCTTCCAAGAGAAAATTCAATTTTTTAAAAGGGCAGAAGCACCACCAAAAACAGAACAAGAAAAAAAAATATGGCTTTCGGCTTTAAAATCTTCTGACCCCTTACTTTTGCAAGCCGTCTTATTAGCATATTCTCGTTTTCCACAGGAAAACGCTCGCAAGCCAATTTTAAAACTCATTCGTATAAAACGGGGGATTACTCGTTACTATGCTCTTAAGGCTCTTGCTGCTTTACCAGCAAAACAACAAGATTTACCCGTCGTGGCTTTAGCTTTATCCGATAAAGATTGGCTTGCTAAATCAATGGCTATTCGCTTAATACGGAACTATCCTCAAGAAAAAAAAGAAGGAAAGTATTACTATAGACTTTTAGTGATGCTAAAACTTCATAATCCTGATGTGGTTCGAGAGCTTTACAAAACACTCAAGTGGTATCATCGAGAAAGTACGTTTGGTTTTTTATATAAAAGGTCATTTCATGCCAAAAGCAATCCCGAACTTATTTTTATCATGCGGGAGCTCAATGCATATCCGCATCGACTTGTAACCATTCGACTAAAACAACTAGCAAAGTATCATAAAAGTTTAATTGTACGGGAAAATGCACGGAAGTTGTTAAGGACTCGTTAATGTTAAAAATGCACCGCCAAAATAAAAAGCATGAACTATTGTGGCAGACTTTGCGAAAACAAAAATTTCGTGTCGCTCTCTCGCTTTCTTCGGGGGGGGCAGAAGCCATGGGTAGAGATTTAGCTTTTATGGAAATGATTGCAGAACTTGGCATTGATTGGGATGAAGTGCATGGCACAAGTGCTGGTGCTTCTGTTGGGGCAGTCCATGCTTACTGGCATGTTTTACCAGATTCGCAGGTAAAGCCTGCCAATATTCCAAAGAATAAAATAAAAACTGCGAAAGAAATTCGAGAAGGCTTTTTAAGTACGACAAAGTTTAGTAATGTGTTTGAACCTTCATTAGGAGCTTTTCGAACCATATTAAAAGAACGTTCTGTAAAAGCAGTAACGGCTTTTTTTTCTGGTCGTAAATTAGAAAATAAAATCATGGAAGGTTTAGAAAGTGCTACTTTTGCCGATGCCGAAAAAGAAGTTTTTATTTATGCAGAAAGAGAAAAAGATTTAGGCTATGAAATTTTCTCGAAAGAAACACATCCGCATATTCGATTGCACGAAGCTGTACGTGCGTCTCTCTCTATTCCGTTTTTTTTCGAGCCAAAGGAAATATCTGGCATATCATATATTGATGGTGGAATGCTTGTAAACACACCGCTTTGGCACATTGTAAGTCACCATAAAAAAAAGTATCCAAAACACCCTCTTTTGATTCTTGCCTGTACGAACTTATACCCGTATCGTCCACCGCCACTTCCCGAAAATTTTTGGGAGCTCATTAAATTTCGTTACTATCAAAAAATTTTATATAGAAATTTTTACAGAGAATTAGAACTTACCATGGGGGAAAATAAAGTTTTTTTATGGCTTTTTTATCCGAAAAGAGAGCCGATTCGTAGCTTTGCTTTTCATAAAATGGGGGATTATATGAAAACCGCTAAAACAGATTTTTACGAGCATTACTTTCAATTTTTATCGCATATTGAATTTACAAAAGTTCGTAAAAAGTTAAAATTAAAATACCCTTACAAAATCCCTGAATTTGTTTAGCGTAGTTTTTTAGGTTTTCCTTGCCAATTTGTAAAATCATATAAGGATGATGGGGCTGGGCTTTGCACTTCCCCCTGATCAAAAAAAGCATCAACTTTATTAAAAAAAGTTTTTAATATCATTTCAGGATGATTCATTGGATCTTGGCCAGGCTCATTTAAAGATGGGGCAATTACAGGTTGATCAAAATTTTGCAGGACTTCGAAAAAAAAAAGATTATCTTTTTTTAGGGGAACTCGGATGGCAATGGTATTTCCTTTTGGATATTCTACTTTTTCTTTTTTAGGAAATATAATGGTGTTTCTTCCTGGCATAAGATCATGCATAAAGTTTAGCATTTCTTTAGAAAAAGATGATAAGTCTGCATATTCCCTTACCATATTGACAGAAGGCATTAACAGCAAATAAGGCTTTTGGTTTAAATCTCTTTTACCACGAATCTCTGTAATTTTATCTGCCATGGTAGAAGAAGCTTTTGCCACAAAGCCATAAATGGTGTCTGTCCTCATGGCTAAAATTTTACCTTTTTTAAGGAACAAAACTGCTTCGTGTACTGCTGTATCAAAATTTTTACTCGATACTATTGTATGAATCATGGCATAACTAGATAAGAAAGAGCGCCATATAAAATTTGAATGCCAAGTCGCAAGTTTTTTGTGGTTATAAACTCATCTTTTCCGTGTATGCCATCAATACTTTTAGCATCAAATAATCCTGGGATAAAACCATAGCAAACTAAACCAATTTTTCGAAAATGAGTGCTGTCGGTAAAACCTGGAGAAAGAAAAGGGGTAATGATGGCATCTGGCACATAGGTAATTGCCGATTTGGCAAGAGCTTGGAATAATTTTGTATTATAAGGTGAATAGCTAGCATTAAAACCAATCATTCTTTTTACTTCAATGTGATATTTTTTAGCTAATTTTTTAATTTCTGCTTCTTGTGCTTCATAAGAAGTTTTTGGGTGCAAGCGAATATCGACGATGGCATCTGCTTGATCTGGAATAACATTCGGACCGCCACTGCCTGTATGGATGTTGGTAATACTTATTGTATTGGAAGTCATAGCTCTTAAGTGTTTATTGTTTTGAATAATCGGTTTTAACAAAGAAAGCACAATGGGATTTTGTACTCGTTTCAGCAAAAAAGATTTCGGGAAAGGAAGAGCTTTACTCATTTGTGCAAAAAAGGGTG